>JAFVXS010000113.1 GCA_017501025.1 Alistipes sp. | reverse complement strand
GCCCAGCGGCTTTGCCTACCCCGCATCCAAATTTGCGGTCAACGGCCTGACGGTGTCCCTTGCAAGAGAACTGGGTCCCAAGGGCATCCGCGTCAATGCGGCTTTTTTCTGGATTTAGCAAACTTAATTTGCGATATATTTCAATTGCCTCGTTTTTTAGCCCCTGTCGGGCATATATTTCTGCTAAATCTTCGCTTGCAAGGTCATCATCCTCTTCGAGTTCAGGCTCTAACGGAATCTCATCATCGGATGCCTCTTCGTCAGCGGTAATGCGATATGAGTCGAGTTTCAGGAATCGGTCAATAATCTCTCCCGATGTAACCTCCGTCAGCCGAGCGATATCGATTTCGCAGAGTTCGAGTGACGATGTTTTGCGATTGTGCAGCAGCAGTTGTTGCAAAGCCGATACCTGACCACTCTCCTTTGCGGCGAGTGTTCGTGCAGTGGTGTACCACGCATACTTTTCGACCAACTTATCTGCACTCTGTTCCATATTCTACCAGTTCGATGCCGATGCTTGGAAGATGTCTGTAACCAACTCCTCTACGATTTGCGATATCAACTCGCCCTCGACCTCCGTGAGAAGCTTTGTCGAGTCGTAGTCTGCATAACGCGAGAAGTTGCGGTTGAACGACATCTTGTCGTCAATAGCATTTGTGAATTTGACTTTGATTGTGATTGTCAAACGGTTTTGCAGGGCATAGTCGCCACTCGATACGGATGATGTGGTCGATGTATAGCCTGTGATTTCTCCCTCAAAAGCAAAGTCGCCACCCTCCGGGACTTGTGTCAATGTTGTTCGTGTTACGAAACATTGTGTCAATTCGTCGGTAAGCGTAGCACTCAACGATGGAGCAACCATCGGGGCGTTGTTCGGAAAGTATGCAACGCTGAAAGTCTTTGCATCGGGCGGAATAGATGCACCCGATAGCGAATATTTGACCGTACAACCCGCTGCGATAAGCGATATCGCTGCGATGGATAATGCTATAATTTTTCTCATAAATTATCCCCCTCTCTCTGTTTTACTCTTCGATACCCAACTCTTTGATGCGTCGATATAGCGTGCGTTCCGACATAAACAGTTCGGCTGCGGCGTTGCGACGAGAGCCGCCATTACGACGCAGTGCACGTATGATTTGTTCACGCTGCATATCTGCCTTGCTCATCTCGCGAGGTCGCTCGTCGAAAACCTCTTCACTCTCGGCATACTCATCCGATGCAGGTTGCACATAGGATGGCAACAGAGCCATAGTCTCTTTGCGAGGCTCGGGAGTGATTGTAGGTGAGTTGAATCCACGCATCTCCAACAACATCCGTTTCACATCGTTGATATCGGTACGCATATCGAACAAAATTTTGTAGAGCAGTTCTCGTTCCGAATTTAGTTCGTCAGCTATTGCCGACCCTTTCAGCGATGGTGTCGAGATGTGTGTTTCGGAGAGATAGCGTCCCAAAATGTCGGCACTGATTTCACGTGTCTGTTCGATGGCTGATATCTGCTCTGCAACATTTTTGAGTTGGCGGATATTGCCTCGCCAATAGTAGTTTTCGAGCATTGTTCGAGCTGCTGCGTCGAGTGCAATAGCGGGCATCTTGTATTGTACGGCTACATCGGCTGCAAATTTGCGGAAGAGCAGATGGATATCCTCCGGACGCTCTCGCAGGGCAGGCACCGTAATCGGTACTGTATTGAGTCGGTAGTACAGATCTTCGCGGAAACGTCCCTCGCTGATTGCTTTGAGCAGATCGTTGTTCGTTGCAGCCACCACGCGGACGTTGGTCTTTTGCACCTTTGCCGAGCCTACACGGATAAATTCTCCTGTCTGCAAAACACGAAGCAGTCGAACTTGTGTGGAGAGTGGTAACTCGCCAACTTCGTCCAAGAATATGGTACCTCCATCAGCCTCCTCGAAATATCCTTTGCGTGAGTCAATAGCACCCGTAAAGGCACCTTTTTCGTGACCAAATAGCTCCGAATCGATAGTTCCTTCGGGTATTGCACCGCAGTTCACGGCAACATATTTGTCGTGTTTGCGGGCAGAGTAACTATGGATTATCTGCGGGAAAAACTCCTTGCCGACACCGCTCTCTCCCGTAACAAGTACCGATAGGTCGGTCGGTGCTACGCGTAGTGCAATCTCGATGGCTCGGTTGAGCAGCGGCGATGTGCCTATAATGCCGAAGCGTTGTTTTACGCTCTGAATCTCTACTCTCTCCATAATGCTCTATTTGTTGGGTGACTCCTGTATAATCTCTACTCGTTTGGCATCCATCTCGGCATCGATATCGTCCGGAATGGTCATTTCGCAGTATATTCCGTATGCTATGGCTGCCAAGGCCGCAACTATTACGACTATTGCAAACCAGATGGCAAAACCTCCGAAACTGCTCTGCTTTCGAGATGAGGTATTTCTCTTTGGTTGAGGCTGCTCCTTTGTGGCTGAAACTTTATGCTCCTTATGTTGCGAAGGTCGAATAGCCGACGTACTCTTGCTCTTTGGCAGAGTTCGTTGAGGTTCCGATTTTGGAATAAAAGCATTGTGATTGGCATAGAAACGGATATTGCCATCGGTTGTTCGTGTAAAGTGCCCAAAGTCCGAAATCTGACACCGTCCCTCATTGATAAGCGAGTGGCGTACTTCAAAAATAAGTCGGTCGATTTTTGCAGCTGCTTCGATTTCGCTCAACCCCTGCTCTGTAAGCAATTGACGCAAAACACCATCGTCGGCACTTATCAACTCCGAAAATAGCACAGTGCCCGGCTGCTTAACTATAAAAGCACCGAAAGATGGCACCACCAGACGACGATGTTCCTGTAAGTATCTCTTTATTGTTTCAACTACTACCATAATGCTCTTATCAACCCACAAAGGTAGTAATTATAAATACAAAATTCAATAACGAAAAGGATAATTTTATGCCAATATCCCTAATCGACCATCAAAAATGCGATATAGCAGGCAATAGCACCGAAAATACAAAGTATTTTTGTATAACTTTTACGGCTTTGCAGCATATAGAGTGTGGCAATTGTGGCAATAGCTCCGAATGTCAGCAGATTCTCAACCTTCGGGTCACTGAAATCGTAGATATTTATGCTAAAACTGAATAGATCGACAATGCACAATACGAGGAAATTGAATAGGTTGCTGCCGATGATATTTCCAACGGCGGCATTGTAATTTCGCAGACGAAACAGTGCTATGGTTGATGATACCTCGGGAAGCGAAGTTGCTACGCCGAGAAATATTGCGCCACAGAGTCCCAAACCTATATTGTAGTGTATTGCAAGGTCGTCCGAGATGTAGGTCATCGCAATACTAGATATGACAATTCCTATGCTTGTAGCAATGAATTTCAGAGTGGTTTTTCGAACCAAGTCTTGCTCCTTATTTGAGCAGATTTTGC
>JAFVXS010000112.1 GCA_017501025.1 Alistipes sp. | reverse complement strand
TTGGCTGCATTGGTAGGTATTTCATCGGTAAATGCTGCTAACCCTGCAAAAGATGCAAAGAAAGAGGGTAAGAAACTTATGAGTGAGGGTTGGAAATCGGCTCCTGGTAAGTTGCCAATCGTTACACAGCTCGAAAACGCATACACCAAGCAGTTGGAGAGTGATGAGAACGGTTATCCAAAGTTCATCGTAGGCGACGCTATGTCAATCGGTGAGAACTTTGATGGTGCAAAGTTCCAGGCTAACGACCTTGCAAAACTCGATATCGCAGGTAAAATCGCAACCGAGGTTACTGCTTTGATTGAGACGCAGATTGCAAACAAACAGTTGGATCCGGGTGAGGCTGCTACAATCGCCGAGACCGTTGGTGCAAGCAAGAACCTTATTTCGAAGCGTATCGGCACCGTTATTCCTTTGATGGAGTGCTACCGTATTCTTCCTAACAAGAACACCGAGGTTCGCGTAATGATCGGTTACAGCCACAAGTTGGCTTTGAAGGCTGCGAAAGAGGTTGTTCACGAGGAGTTGGAGAAGAAGGGTCAGAACCTTATGGATCAGCTCAACAAGGCTATGGGTTTCTAATTCGCAATTTAATAAAACAAAACAGAGCCTGCTTACCTCGTGTGGGCAGGCTTTGTTGCATAAATTCTGATAAAGAGTATGCGAAAAATCTTAATTCTATCGGTTTTGATTACTATATCTCTAACCGCTGCAACGGCACAAAACGATGCAGAGGAGAGATATCGTCAAGCCGTAAAAGAGGCGTTTAGTTCATACGAAAAGTTCCGTTCGCAGGCCGAGAACTCGTACAACGAGTTTCGCCAAAAGGCAAATGCCGAATATGCTGCATTTTTGGAGCAGAGTTGGGAGAGTTTGAAGGTTTCGCCTGCACAGCCAAAGCCAACTCCCGACCCACCCGTTCAGCCATCTCTTCCAAGAGAGGAGTTAGAGGATCTGGGTATGGAGGATGATATATCAAATGCCCTACCACAAAGAGAAGTAAAGCCTGTGGCAAAACCGCAACAGGACAACTCCAAAAAGGTTGTTAAACCGACTGCTACGCCACAGCCTATCGAGTTGGATTATGGGAAAGTTGTAACCCGTCCTACCGTTCAGCCACAACCTCAACCAAAAGTTCCGGTAGAAGAGCCAAAAGTTTTAACACACAAAGATTTAAGATTTAACTATTTTGGCGAAACACTTACCGTAAGAACAGATGCCGTAGCACGACCTATGCACGTCAGCAGTAGCGAGGAGTCAAGCATTGCAGCAGCGTGGAGAGAGGCTTCCGACGGCAGATATGATTTGATGCTCGGCGATTGTCTGAAACTCCGCAAAGAGTTGGAGCTTTGCGATTGGGGATACTATATGTTGGTGCGAGCCGTAACAAAGGCTCACTACGGCGACGATTCGTCGAATGATGCAAAACTTTTACAGGCATATCTGCTTACACAGAGCGGATACAAACTCCGATTAGCTCGTTCGAGTGGAAAAATATTTATTATGCTCCCATCCCAACAGACGGTTTATACTCGCTACGTAACCATCGACAGTGAGCGTTTCTACTTTATGGATGACGACTTCAAAGGTGGCTCGTTCTACGTTAGCAAGGCGGCATTTGATGGCGAGCAGGGATTCTCGCTCATAATCACAAAGCATCCAAAATTGAGCAAACGCAACGAAACCTGCAACACCTACAAGGCTCGTCGTTTCGGGACATCGGTAGAGTATTGCCCAAATAAAAATCTTGTCGATTTCTACAATAGTTATCCGCATTGCGACTGGCAAATTTACGCTAACGCAAAACTCTCGGAGGAGGCAAAAGCAGCAATCTACCCAGCTCTTCGTCAGGCTATTGCAGGAAAGACAGAGGCTCAATCGGCAAACATCCTAATCGATTTCGTTCAAACAGCGTTCGACTACAAGACCGATGGCGAGCAGTTTGGCGGAGAGCGTTCGCTGTTCTGCGAAGAGACCTTCTATTATCCATTCAGCGACTGCGAAGACCGTGCAATACTCTTTACGACTCTTGTACGCGATTTGCTCGGACTAAAAACTGCTCTGCTTTACTATCCGGGTCACTTGGCTTCGGCAGTCGAGTTTAACGAAAACGTATCGGGAGACTATCTTACAATCGAGGGCAAACGATATACGGTATGCGACCCGACATACATCGGAGCATCTATCGGTATGACGATGCCTACAATGAAGGATAAAAAAGTGGAGGTTACGCTCTTGTAAATCATTTTTGCAAAATATTTTTTTGGGGTTGTGTATTTTCGATGCACAACCCTATTTTTCTCCATTAAACATCTTTCGATGTTCGTTTTGTTCGATTTTTGCTATAAAACCTAAAAATTAGATAATTTTTTATAACTTTGCCCTGGGAAATAGACTCATTAAGAGATGATGCTGACATACTACTGCATAACAACGCTTCTTATAATAGCCTACCTTCTCGGCTCTATACCAAGTGCCGTATGGGTTGGGAAACGCTATTATGGTTTGGACATACGCGAACACGGAAGCAAAAATGC
>JAFVXS010000111.1 GCA_017501025.1 Alistipes sp. | reverse complement strand
GGGTTACGGTGTTGTTGGGAATGTTCTTCTTGATTTCCATCCTTACTTATTGTTATCTGTTTTGTTTTTGTCGATAAAGTCCTTTGCCGCTTTTGCATATCGGTCCAACTCGCGCTTATACTTCGATTCGGGATACTCCTCAATGAAGGTGTAGTACGAGTCGAGAGTTGCCAGATATCGGTCGGCCTGTTTGGTTACGACCGAATTCTCTGCCAATCGGAAGTTCGATACCACGATGTAGTACATAATACTCTCGCGGTGAGTCGAATTATCGTAGTTTTTCAGTGCGTTTTTGAATGCGATAACTGCCGATTTGTAGCGACGAATTTTGAAATATGTGTAGGCGTTGTAGAAATTCTTGTCGTGCAGACGCTGTGTCAGCTCCTCGATAATCTCGCGGAAAGCAGCACAACGCTCCGAATTTGGATAACGCTCGATGAAGTCGGTGAGCGATACGATAGCCTGTGCCGTATTGGTCTGGTCGCGGGTTGGTGGTGGCGAGAGGTAGTATTGGCACAAGGCATACATACCCTCGGCATCCTCGATGAAGACGCTGCGGCCGAAGCGACGACGGAACTCGTCAAAGCCTGTCGAAGCGTCGTGATAGTCGCGGTGCTTGAATTTGCTGCGTGCTGCGAAGAAGGCGATAGAGTCCTCACGCTCGGAGCCTATATAGTAGCCATAGCAGGCATCGAAGAGGTTTGCTGCACGGTTCCACTTCTCGGCCTTATACAGACGCATTGCGGTCGAATACATCAACTCGGGGTCGCCGCTCTTGGCGATTTGACCCAGACCCGCACACGAAAGCGTGAACATAAGCACGGTGGCTGTCAGTATC
Organism: Alistipes sp.; assembly: GCA_017501025.1. Lineage (GTDB taxonomy): Bacteria > Bacteroidota > Bacteroidia > Bacteroidales > Rikenellaceae > Alistipes. Next base: position 4,326 of record JAFVXS010000111.1, on the reverse strand, counting down.
AGATTTATAGCGATTCGTTTCATCGAAATAGTTTTTATCGGCATATAATCTGCAAAGTTAATTAACTTTTAATCAAAAAACAAATAATAACGTGATATCTCGTGATTTTTTATAAAAAATCAAACCGCTGCTCGGCAACGGTTCGATTTTAAGAAAAAGATTTTAGTGTGTCACATAGTAGCGAATCCAACATCAGAAGTTCGTGATTTTCGCAGACAATGTGGTTCAAAAGCAGTTCATAATCCGTACATTTTTCGAGGTCGATTTGTTCCATAGGCAAACGCTTTGATGGTTGTTTTTTTGTCTGTTTTGCAAAAATAACGCAAAACGTTGCCTCGATATTGTGCGAATTTTAGCAGAGGGCAATATTTTTTTCTGCCATCATCTTTCGGAGGTTTATCAGAGCGTATCGCATACGTCCGAGAGCAGTGTTTATGCTTACGCCTGTCTGCTCGGCTATCTCCTTGAAGCTCAATTCGGAATAGTATCGCAACATCACCACCTCACGCTGCTCGTCAGGCAGCAACTCTACCAACTTTCGAAGTTGGGCGTGGGTCTGCTCTACGACCATCTCATCCTCGACGTTGCCGCTCGAATATGCCATTGTTCCGAGTATGTTGTAGCCACTGCTCGATTCGCTGACGTGCTGTACGTTCGACTTCGCACGGAAGTGGTCGATTACCTGATTGTGGGCGATACGCATCAACCACGACAAAAACTTGCCGTTGTCGGTATAACGACCCTCGTCAATCACACGAACTGCCTTGATAAGCACCTCCTGCAAAAGGTCGTCAGCCAACTCCGCATCCTTGACCATCATACGGATATAGTCGCGAACACGCTGGTTGTATTTTTCGATAAGAGTGGAGATTGCACTCCGATCGCCCTGCATATAGGAATCAAGCAACGCTTGGTCACTTAATTTCTGTACGTTCATAGTATTCTCCTTTCTTTAATAAAGTTTCAAAAGGGTAGAATTACTTCAATAGGCAATCTCGGTTTTAATGAATTTTACAATATTTCGGCATACGGTCTCTGCCGTTTGCTGTTGCAAGGTACGAACTATTTTCGATATAACCAAATTTCCCAAATCGCGGTAACTTTTTAACTTCGTCGCTGTTATTTGCAATAATCGTGCCTAAATATCTGTGTGAGCGAGGTTTTAGATGTTTCGGGCTTGTTGCGGATTGGAGGGTGAAAAGGAAAAAAGGACAGGTGAAAAACCTGCCCTTTTCTGTCGTATTCGCCCCATTTGCAGGGAAACGATGTGCTTAATAACTCTTTGCAAAGAGCACTCGGCGGTGCGATGGTTTGCCCGTAAATACGCACTTGCCCTCCTCCTCGACTGCATCGACAGGGATGCAGCGGATAGTCGCTTTGGTAGCCTCTTTGATTGCCACCTCGGTCTCGACCGTGCCATCCCAGTGTGCCGAGATAAAGCCTCCTTTGGTGTTGAGAACCTCGACAAACTCATCCCACGTATCGACCTTCGTAATCATCGAGTTGCGATAGTCGAGAGCCTTCTGGAAGATATTCTGCTGAATCTCGTCCATCAGAGCAACAATACGCTCTACGATGCCCTCCTGCGATACGGTCTCTTTCGTAAGTGTGTCACGTCGAGCCAACTCGATAGTGCCGTTCTCGATATCGCGTTGTCCGAGAGCCAAACGTACAGGCACGCCCTTCAACTCATACTCGGCAAACTTAAATCCTGCACGAACATTGTCGCGGTCATCGACCTTTACACGAATACCGCGTGCCTTCAACTCGTCGGCGATGGCGTTCATACGCTCGCGAGCCACTGCCAACTGCTCTTCGCCCTTGTAGATAGGCACCATAACCACCTGAATAGGAGCCAAACGTGGAGGCAAAACCAGACCGTTGTTATCCGAGTGAGCCATAATCAAAGCACCCATCAGACGAGTCGAAACACCCCACGATGTTGCCCATACATATTCGAGTTTGCCCTCGCGTGTAGCATACTTCACGTCGAAAGCCTTGGCGAAATTCTGTCCGAGGAAGTGCGAAGTTCCGCTCTGCAACGCTTTGCCATCCTGCATCAGAGCCTCGATGGTGAGGGTATCCTCTGCACCCGCAAAGCGTTCGTTTGGCGACTTGTGACCTACAACAACAGGTACGCACATCCACTCCTCGGCAAACTTCTTATAGACGTTAATCATCTTTTCGGACTCGGCAATAGCCTCTTCGCGAGTTTCGTGAGCGGTGTGACCCTCCTGCCAGAGGAACTCGGCAGTACGGAGGAACAGACGTGTACGCATCTCCCAACGAACAACATTTGCCCACTGATTGCACAAAATAGGCAGGTCGCGATACGATGTAATCCAATTCTTGTAGGTGTTCCAGATGATGGTCTCCGAAGTAGGGCGAACAATCAGCTCCTCCTCCAAACGAGCATCCTCATCGACAACGATGCCTTTGCCGCTCTCGTCATTTTTCAGTCGGTAGTGTGTCACAACGGCACACTCTTTTGCGAAGCCCTCGACGTGGCTCGCCTCACGCGAAAAGAACGATTTAGGGATGAAGAGAGGGAAGTATGCGTTTTGGTGTCCTGTCTCTTTGAACATCTTGTCGAGCACCTCGTGCATCTTCTCCCAAATTGCATAGCCGTAAGGTTTGATTACCATACAGCCGCGTACTGCCGAATTTTCGGCAAGTCCCGCCTTTACGACAAGGTCGTTGTACCACTGCGAGTAGTTCTCCTCCGACTTGGTTAAATCTTTCAACTCAACTGCCATAGTTTTCTATAATTATTCTGTTTCTGATATTTCGGTGTTGTATAGTGAGGCTCAAAAAAATTACCTCTGCGAGGTGCAAAGGTAACTATTTTTTGTGAATATCTGCGACTTACCGACCAAAAAGGTGTCGATGTCGGTTAAAATCTGAATCCGAGGGTCATCAAAACGGTGTGACGGCCAATCTTTGAGTCGATAATGTTTGCCGCGATATCGTTTGTCGCGTCGGTGTAGTAGTACGCCATATAAGGGGTTAGATGCTCTTTGCAGAATTGGTACGCAACATCGATGCTGAACCACTTTGCCAAGGCGATACCTGCACCCACGCTCATAGTGTCGATGCGGTGTGTTACAGGCGACGATAGTATGGCGTTGCTGTCACGCAGGGCTCCACTCCACAATCCGTAACCCATACGCAGTGCAACTTGCGGAATTACACGACATTCAACACCGACTCTCAACTCGTTCGAACCCTTGAACGATTCGCGGAAGTAGTTGTCGTATAGGTGTTTGCCGTATGGCGAGTTCTTTACGCGGATGCCGTTGTACCAATCACGCTCGTAATCGACCGATACTGCCACTCTCTTTGCAAAGATATACGATGCACCAAACATCATTCGTGTAGGGGTTATATACTTCCACGAGTAGCCGCCATCATCGACCAATGTAGATGTGAGGGACGACAGCGGTGGGTCAATAAAGCCCTTGCTGTTGAGTTCATAACCATCGACATTGTTCTCGGCAAAGACCTCCGATGTAAGACCTGCCCGATACTTGTAGGTCATCGAGTAGAACGTAGGAGTGTGGATTGCAAAACCGAGTCGCAAATTCTTGATAGGTGAGTATATGACACCCAACTTGAAGTTGAAGCCCGTACCCTTTATGCGGGTCTGCTGGTCGTAGTTAAAGTGGGTCATACGATAGTCCAACGCCGGTTTTGTTTCGTAGGTGTATTGCTCGCCATAGTAGATATCGCGACTAATGGAGAGAATCGGTATGCCAATCGATGCTCCGACGTAGATTTTGCTATTGATATTCAGACCTAACGAGATGTTATACTCGCCCGATGAGCCACTACTGCGTATTGTGGAAAACTCCTGCACGGCGGCGGCGTTCGAAATCATATCGCGTTTCCAGCTGCCCGTTCCATCACCGACAAGACCTCCCTGATAGGCGAGTACAGCACCCCAATTCGATGGGTCGATAACTCCCCAACGGAAGTCGTTATACTCGTCGTAGTTGTTTTGGAGTTGGTTCGATGTGATGCCGTTGGCTGCGAGCTGCTTTGCATAGACATCGGCAATCGACGACGAGCCGAAACCTCTGCTTGCCATATAGGATATCGAGTAGTTGAAATCGGCAGTACGGGTATATCCGAAGCCGAGATTTATTGCTGTCACACCTTTGGAACTCTCGCGTAGTTTCAGTACAATGCCGATATTTCCCAGAGCAAATTTGTTGGCGGAGTTCTTCTCCCACGCCGCAACCGAGTTTGTCGAGCGACTGAACGACATCGATGGGGTCAGCGTAATCTCGTTGTTGCGGTACATTCCCAAACCTGCGGGGTTCTGTG
>JAFVXS010000015.1 GCA_017501025.1 Alistipes sp. | reverse complement strand
ATTCCCAATCTCGGAATAAGAGCTAAAAGCTCAATTAATAATATGTTAAAACTTTAATTTCTCTTTTTCGTGTTATGTGTTTTATATTTTTTCGCTTGTACAAATATAGCACTTTATTTTGAAAAGACAAAGCGTACAGCCGATTTTGGTAAAACTTATCGTTCAAAAAAACATCGGGCAAATGCCGTAGCAAATGCCCGATGGTAAATCGCAGTGCGACGTATTACTTTGTGATGGCGTCGTAGAAGTCGGTAGTGACCCACGTAAAGCCCAGCTCGCCCGCCAGATTATAGAGGTATGGTGTATTGACCATCCAAAGGAAGGTCTCGATACCGTTTTGGCGGAACTCGTCAATCCACTCGGTATGGTTGAGAATCACGTTGATATTATACGATACGGCGTGGTAGCCGCGTGCCTTGACCTCTGCGGGAGTGAGCGAATGATGCAGGCTGCTCGAATTGAGTACAACACGCATTGCAGGCTCCTGTCGCAGAACCTCATCCAAAACATCGGTCTTGAAGGAGAGCATATACATCTGCTCCATCATATCCAACTCGCGGATAACCTCCAAGCACTTTGCGATAAGTTCGGCATCACGTCCCGCCTTATCGGCTTTAAGTTCGAGCAGTTGCTGCAACTCGGGGGTCTGTTTTGCCTGCATAAGCCACTCACGCAAAGTAGGTATTTGGTGGCCGAAAGGCAATCGATGGGCACGAATCTCGTCGAGGGTACTACCCTGACAAGTCAGACCTTCGGCAATCTTGTTATCGTGGTGGATAACCAACTCTCCATCGGCCGTAAGATGCACATCGAACTCGCAACCCGCAACGCCAATCTCCTGTGCACGACGCAGTGCTTCGAGAGTATTCTCGTCGGTAGTAAATTCGCTACCCGTACTCGCATTACCGCGATGGGCAAGAATCTTCACCTTTGGCCCATCGGCTGTCGTACAAGCTACGAACATAGTCGCAGCTGCCAGCAAAAGCATTAAACTCCTCTTCATACGCTATCGGTGTGTTGGCAGGTTAAATACAGTACGAATCTCCTGCACTGACTCGGGAGTCATACCCTCCGCCGTAAAGCCGAAGTTCTTGGCAGTCATAAAGATATTGGCAGCCTTGTTCAACACGTCGGTCTGGTCGAAAGCCTCCATCATATCGGGACCTACGGCAACCGTACCGTGTTTCTCCCACAAAACCACGTCGTAACGCTTAATCTGTTCGAGTGTAGCATCGGCAAGCTCGACCGACGATGGCAGTGCGTAAGGAACAACACCTATACCGAGCGGTGCAAATGCCAATGTTTCGGGAATCATAGACCAAAGAATTTGTGTCAAACGCTCCGAATCGAGATACTCCTTTGAGTGCGACATAGCAACCAGCTCGATAGGATGGGTGTGAAGCGTAGCCTTATAACCACAGCCACAACCGAGCATATAGTCCTGCAACGAGAGGTGCGAAGGGAGTTCCGATGTCGGCATAACAGGCAAATCGGCAATAATCTCGTAGCTTGCACAGTCGTCCAAAATACGGACAACACTACCCGCAGCCATCGGATCACGAGCCAAATCACGCATACGCTTACCCGTACCTTTGCAATAGAAGTAGCACCCCTTCAAATTTGGTAGTGTAACACCGATAGGTAGCACACCACTGATTGCAGGCATAGCCTTAATCTCATCGTCAATAAACTCCGTAATATTCAGCGTAAGGTTTCCGCCATTACGCTCTGCCCAGCCCTTCTGCCAGAGATAACCGGCAACCTCGGCAACCTCATCGAGTGCCGCCTTCAATGCAGGGCGATTGTTCAAAATAGATTTCATTTATGTTCGTGTTATTTAGGTTTATTATTGTATCTGATTTCGATTTACCCAAAACGCCATATCGCCACTCTCCTTGTATTTAAGGTAGTTTTTGATTGCAAACACAGGTGCATCGCGATATGAATTGATTGTCAAACCGCCACAGTGGCACGTAAGCGTAATATTGTCGTATTTACGATAAAACTCCGGAATTACAGGTTCCGTCTCAAAAACGTCAAACGCCGCACCGAGCAACTTGCCACTATCCATTGCACGTTGGAACGCCT
>JAFVXS010000110.1 GCA_017501025.1 Alistipes sp. | reverse complement strand
TCTTGTCCATTTCGATATTGCGGTCTCTGTCACGGCATTTGTGGCAGGCTTTATTTTCGGCATTGTCTGCCTTCGAACACACTCGGTTATTGCGACCATTATTTTACACTCGATAAACAATGCCGTGGCGTTTGCTTTGATAACGTTCGGACTGACTGAATTTTCGTTCCATAATATCTTTGCGGATGGCACTGCTTATGCGGTTTTTTATGCAATTTCGTTGCTTATTTTTGTTGCTGCAAGTTTCGATTTTTGCAAGAGTGTTTTCCGCCGCCGAAAAGGTGTAGTCGAGACGATAGAGTAATTCTTGTCCAAAATCTCCAAAAAATAGTGTGGAGGAGCAATATTATTACGTAGTAATACGTTTATTTCGACAAAAATGCCTATATTTGCAGGTTGTTTATGAAAAACGTATGCTACATACTGCTTGCTTCGTTGCTTCTCCTTACGGTCTCTTGTCGTGAGGCTTCAACTCTGTTTGGCTACCAAACGGTTGTTCGTGTAGGTCGTAATTCACTGACAGAGGAGGAGATAAGCCGTGCTATACCAAAGGGTCTGCGTGGTGACGACTCGCTCAACTATGCCAATACGTTTATCGAACGATGGGTTGTTCGCCAATTGAAATTGCAAGAGGCGGAGTTGATGTTGTCGCAATCGGACCTCGATATCGACCAGTTGGTTGAGGATTATCGTCAATCGCTGCTTATTCGTCGTATCGAGCAGTACTACCTCGAACAAGATGCAGGTGTTGCAGTTGCCGAGTCGGAAATCGAAAAGTACTATCTTCAAAATAGTAGTGATTTCCGCCTGTCGTCGCCCGTTGTCAAGGGTTTCGTTGTTGCATTCCCGGAGCGTTATTCGCGTCGTGATTGGCTGATGAAGATGATGTCGTCTCCGAAAAAGGAGATGTTCAACGATTTCGAACAGGTTTGCCTGAAAAATAATTTCCGATTGATTAAGTTTGAGGAGTGGGTGCCGTTCGGGGAGTTTTTGAATAACCTCCCGCTTGTGGCAGCCTCCGACCATAAGGATATGCTCAAAGTGCGAAAGATTGCACAGATATCGCACAACGGTATGTGCTACTGCTACCGAATATCCGATGTGTTGAATGTGGGTGACCGTATGCCGCTGTTTATGGCACGTGAGCGTATTGAGCCTATATTGCGTAAGCGTCGTCAGGGCAAAATCATCTCGCAAAACGAGGAGCGAGTGCTTCGTCAGGCTCTCTCCAACGGAGTTGTGCGTATGCGTGACGATGTCGGCAAAGATTTGTTTGCCGTAGAGGCGACCGATAGTTTGAATCAGAGATAATTTTATGAATATGAAGAGAATTTTGTTATTTGTTGTGGCGTCGGCGGCTTTGAGCCTCTTTGCCTTTGCCGAGAAGCGTTTTGTAATGCTCGATAAGGTTGTTGCCGTTGTTGGTAACTCCTCGATACTTCACTCCGAAGTCGAGCAGGCAGCAAAGCGAATGGTTGAGCAACGTCGTAAGGAGGGTTATACATCTGACCGCAACCCACAAAATGAGGCATTGGAGCAGCTTTTGATGCAGAAGTTGCTGTATAACCAGGCACTTATCGACTCGGTAACAATCAACACGGGCGATGTTTTGCAGCGTGTTGAGCAGCGAGTGCAGCAGATGATTGATGCCGAGGGATCGGTTACGGCACTCGAAAAGCGTACCCATATGCCTATTTACCACATCCGCGAGTTGGTACGTCGTCAGATTGAGGAGCAGAGCTATGCTACGGCAATGCAGCAGGATGTTATCGGTAAGGTTAAGGTTATTCCGGGAGAGGTCGAGCGTTACTACAAGTCGTTGGATAAAGAGGATTTACCGATTATTGCCGAGCAGTATGTCTATGCACACATCACCAAGTTCCCTCGTGGAATGGAGGCTGCCAAGCGTCGTACTCGTGAGCGTCTGCTCGATATGCGTGA
>JAFVXS010000109.1 GCA_017501025.1 Alistipes sp. | reverse complement strand
TGCGATGTAAAAATGTTGTAAAAAATTGCTAAATTGAAAATATATTTTTACCTTTGAGTGGAAAAGTTTATCGATAAAAAATGGCAGAGTCAAACGTAGTACAAAGGCTTGAATCGCTTGTAGAGAAGATGCTCGAACAGAATGCTCGTGCAGAGGAGCAAATTGCTCAACTGCAACGTAAAAATAGCGAGCAGGCCGTGAAAATCCGTACTCTGCAACAACAAATAAAGAGCGACCGCGAGGAGAACGAACGCTTGCAGCTATCGGCTGCTATGCAGCAAACTCCTGCATCACGTCGCGTGGCAAGGGCACAAATCAATCGTTTATTGCGGGAGGTTGAGAAGTGCATAGATTTAGTTTCAGCACGAATTTGATAGATGGGTATGGCTGGTAAGAAGATGAATATCAAACTAAAAGTGCTCGATAAACAATATCCGATGGCGATATTGCCCGAGTTGGAGGAGGTGTATCGTATCGGCGAACAGGAGTTGCGTCGTCGTTTGTCCGAGTTGATGGCAAATAAAATTGATGGCTATACTGACCTTAACTATTTGGCAATGGTTGCGTTGGATATCGCAGCCGAAAATGCCTGCCTGACATCCGACCGTGAGGTTTCGGATGATGCAGACCGACTCATTGCACTCGCTGCCCGTATCGAGGAGCGACTCAAATAGTGAGCAGAGGGGCGTAAGATGTACGACGAGTCAGTCGATAGGTGGAAAAATTGAACGAATAGAGGTGGGCTGCAACCCGAATGGCAGCAACGCTCTTTACATATAATTAGGATCAACCCGCATAGAATTCCTTGAGTTTTGCGAAACTGAACACTTTTTATATTGGGGCAGTCTCCGTATTTCAAAACCGGACCGTGTAGCCGGCAACGGTGAGTACCTTGTGTACCGATGGATGGTTGCGATGTAAAGCAGAACCCCACATTTGACTTATCGGCAGATTCGTCAAACAAAATAGGGAATTATATGCGGTTTTTTTGATAAAGCATACGAACAATACTATATATACAATTTAATACAGAACAGAAAAATGGAGATAGTAATTTATTCGGTTATCGCCGCAGTCATCTCCGCCATTGTTGCCGGATTTGGTGCATATAAAGTGGTACAATCCCGCTCAAAGAGCATTATTCGCGAGGCAGAGGCAGAGGGTGAGATGATTAAGAAGGAGAGAATCTTGCAGGCGAAAGAGAAGTTTATACAACTTAAAAGTGAGCACGACCGTAACGTTAATGAGCGTAATCAACGCGTGAAGGAGAGCGAACAGCGTGCTAAACAACTCGAACAGCAGATGCAGAATCAGCAACGCGACTTGGAGCGTCGTATTGCCGAGAATGACCGCCTCAAAGAGAAGGTTGAGGGTCAGTTGCAGTCGTTGGAGAGTCGCAAAGAGGAGTTGGCTCGATTGATGGCGGAGCAAAATTCGCGTTTGGAGCATATCTCGGGAATGAGTTCGGAGGAGGCAAAGAATATCCTTATCGAGAATATGCGTGCCGAGGCGAAGAGCGAGGCTGCTGCCTATATCAACGAGACTATCGAGGAGGCAAAACTCACAGCAACCAAAGAGGCAAAACGTATCGTTGTGGCATCGATTCAGCGAGTTGCAACAGAGACCGCAATCGAGAATGCCGTAACGGTGTTTAACCTCGACTCGGAGGATGTCAAGGGTCGTATTATCGGTCGTGAGGGTCGTAATATCCGAGCTTTGGAGGCCGCTACCGGTATCGAAATTATTGTCGATGATACGCCCGATGCAATTGTGTTGAGCGGTTTCGACCCTGTACGTCGTGAGATTGCACGTCTGGCACTCCACCAACTCGTTACCGATGGACGTATTCACCCGGCACGTATCGAGGAGGTTGTAGGCAAGGTTAAGCGTCAGATTGAGGAGGAGATTGTCGAGATTGGTAAGCGAACGGCTATCGACCTCGGAATCCACGGGTTGCATCCGGAACTTATCCGCCTTATCGGTAAGATGAAATATCGTGCATCGTATGGTCAGAACTTGTTGCAACACGCTCGCGAAACTGCGAATCTTGCGGGAGTTATGGCTGCCGAACTCGGTCTTAATGCAAAGGAGGCTCGTCGAGCAGGTCTGTTGCACGATATTGGCAAGGTCTCGGATGATGAGCTCGAATTGCCACACGCAATCGTGGGTATGAAACTCGCAGAACGCTTTAAGGAGCGTCCCGATATATGCAATGCAATCGGTGCTCACCACGACGAGACAGAGATGAACTCGATGATTGCCCCTATTATTCAGGTGTGCGATGCTATTTCGGGTGCTCGTCCGGGTGCTCGTCGCGAGGTTATCGAGGCATATATCAAGCGTCTGAAAGAGATGGAGGATATCGCCCTCTCGTATGATGGCGTTGTTAAGACCTATGCGATACAGGCGGGTCGTGAGTTGCGTGTGATTGTCGGTGCCGACCGCCTTTCGGATGCCGAGTCGGAGTCGCTGTCGCACGATATCGCAAAACGTATTCAGGACGAAATGACCTATCCGGGTCAGGTTAAGATTACCGTTATCCGCGAGACTCGTAGTGTAAGTTACGCAAAATAGAAGGATAAACCTTGCAAGATTGGCTGGCCGGAGTATTCGGGTCAGCCAATCTTTTGTTGTGTGGATATTTGAGGTGGGGAATATAGGGAGTTTAAGGAAATTAAGGAGTTTAAGGAAATTAGTGAATTTTAGAAATTATCCCTAAACTCTCTACACTCACTAAACTCATTACTTTCCCTATTTTCCTCTTCGCTCTACACGCATACGGTGCATTCGCTCTTTGAAACCACCCTCATCGAGGAATTGTTCGGATAGCGATGTGAGTAGTTTATGCAGCAGATAATCCTCCTGTTTGAGTAGGATAATTGCCATATTGGCTACCGT
>JAFVXS010000108.1 GCA_017501025.1 Alistipes sp. | reverse complement strand
GTAGAGGAGCTTACAGAGGTCAAGCAGGGACTCGTCCCCCGTCTTCTCGTAGAGCCACAGAACGGCGAAGATATTGTCCCCGCCGCGGACGCGAGCCCAGGAGCTCAGGGGTGTTACGTTCGGTGCTTTCGACCAACACTTCAACCCGTTTGCCGACTATGCGGCTGCAAAAGTCGTAGTGCAGTTTTGCCGACAACTCCTCCAATCGCTTAACTCGTTCGGCGGCAATCGATGGTTGTACCTTGTTTGGCAAATCAACCGCAGGCGTATTAGCTCGCTCCGAGAACGGGAAGATGTGTAGGAACGATGGTTTCAACTCTACCAATAGGTTGTATGTCTCCATAAACTCCTCTTCTCCTTCGGATGGGAAACCGACGATTACATCGATGCCGATAAATGCGTCGGGCATAACCCGTCTGACAGCCTCTATTCGTTCGCGGAATCGCTCGGCGGTATAGCGGCGACGCATCAATTTGAGAATGCGGTTTGAGCCACTTTGGATAGGGATGTGGAAGTGAGGTTGGAATTTTGGCGATGCCGAGCATATCTCCAAAATTTCATCTGTCAGCAGATTTGGCTCGATAGAGGATATGCGGTATCGCTTTATGCCTTCGACCTGTGATAGGGCTCGCAACAAATCTGCAAAAGATTCGCCTGTTGTCCTGCCGAAATCTCCTGTATTGACACCTGTGATGACTATCTCCTGTTGTCCGCCCGCTGCGATTGCCTCTGCCTCTTTTACACACTCCTCAATCGGGGCGTTACGACTTGCACCTCGGGCATTGTGAATCGTGCAGTAAGCACAACAGTAATCGCACCCATCCTGCACCTTCAAAAATGCTCGCGTACGGTCGTTGCTCGAATAGGCCGAAAAGAACGAAACTATCTCGTCGGTTGTGCAGGAATACACCTGAACTTTTCCTTTAACTGATAATTCAACCACTCGTTGATATGTTTCTCCTTTATTATTGTTGCTCAATACTATATCAACGCCATCTATTGCAGCTATTTCGTGCGGTTTCAGTTGTGCATAGCAGCCCGTTACTGCAATGATTGCATTCGGATTGCGACGGTGAATTTTGCGTATCAGATTGCGGCATTTTTTGTCGGCGTGTTCGGTTACGGAACAGCTGTTTATGATGGCAATATCGCACTCGGCAGAGGTCGATACACGCACAAATCCGCCCTCCTCAAAATGGCGGGCAATTGTGGAGCTCTCGGCGAAATTCAACTTGCATCCGAGGGTATGAAAACTGACTCTATGCGGCACTTTTATTGCGTTTAATTCGAGTGCGAAGATACAAAAAAGGTTGCCAAAATGGTGCAATTCCGCGAAAAAAGTGTAATTTTACGCGTTCAAATTATAAATAATGGAGTTTTTTGCCGACATATTCGAGTATGATTACCTGCTGAACGCGCTGATTGCCTGCATCTTGTCGGGCATTACGTGCGGTATAGTGGGTACGTACGTTGTGGCTCGTAGAATGGTGTTTTTGAGTGGCGGAATAACCCACGCATCGTTTGGCGGAGTCGGAATGGCTCTCTATTATGGGCTAAATCCTCTGCTCGGAGCCTTCCTCTTTGCTCTTTTGGCTGCATTTGGTGTGGAGTATGCCTCCTCGAAAGGTCGTATTCGTGAGGATTCGGCTATTGGTCTGATGTGGAGCGTAGGTATGGCCATAGGTGTTCTGTTTATGTCTATGCGTAGTGGCTATGTGTCGGGCGATTTATCGAGCTATCTCTTTGGTAGTATTACAACTGTGACGGATGGCGATGTCTATGCAATGGCTCTGCTGACACTATTTTTGCTGATAGGTACCTCTTTGTGGTTGCGGCCTGTTATGTATGTCGCTTTTGACCGCGACTACTCTCGCAGTGCCGATATTCCGACGGCTGTAATCTCATACATTATGGCGGCAGTTGTTGCTGTAACGATTGTTTTGTCGATTCGCGTTATGGGTATCGTGCTGCTGATATCGCTTTTGACTATGCCTGCAATTATCTCGAATGTATTTGTCGGCAGTTATACCAAAATTGTGCCTTGTGCATCGCTGATAGCCACTTTTGCATCGGTTTTGGGACTTGTTTTGAGCTACTATTTTGAAATTCCTTCGGGGTGTGCGATAATATTTGTGCTAACTTTTACGCTTATAATAGTAAAACTATTATCTTTGCACCCGAAAAAAGTGATGTTTCGCAGATGAAGACCGTCTATAAATTGATATTAAAGTCATATTTGGGTCCTATGATAGCGACCTTTTTCATCGTCATATTTATCCTGATGATGAATTTTGTGTGGCGTTATATCGAAGATTTGGTTGGTAAGGGACTCGATGCAGGCGTGATTATCGAGCTGATAATGTACGCTACGGTAAATATGATTCAGATGGGTTTGCCGTTGGCGGTGTTGTTGGCTACGATTATGACAATGGGCAATTTGGGCGAGAATTACGAGTTGCTGGCGATGAAGTCGGCAGGTATGTCGCTGATGCGTATTGTGCGACCACTTATTGCGGTTGTTGTGTTGATAGCCATAGCGAGTTTCTTCATAATCAACAACTTGGCTCCATATTCCAACAAAAAGATGTTCAGTATTATCCACGATATCCAAAAGCAAAATCAGGTTTTGGAGTTTCAGGATGGACTCTTTTTTAACGGTATCGACAATATGAGTATCCGTGTCGAGCATCAGAATCCGGAGACAAAGTTATTGACCAATGTGCTTATCTATGATAACCGCTCTTCGGCTGGTAATATGACGACTACGGTTGCAGATTCGGGTTATATCCGATTGAGTGACGACAGACGCTATCTGTTGGTTACGCTCTATGCGGGTGAAACCTACGAATATACACGCAACAGCCAATGGTATGTCAAGAGTTCGCTGCGTCGCCACTCCTTCGACCGACAGGATGGTAAAATCCCGATGAAAGGCTTTGACTTTGAACGTTCCGATGCAAATATGTTTGGAGGTAGCAGCCAAACACTGAATATTGTGGAGTTGCAATCGACAATCGATTCATTGGAGACAGAGGTTAATCACACTACGGCGTTGGCGTACAATCCGCTGCTTCGTGAACAGATTTTTGTTAAGGATGCCGATGCGATTGCTCCGCCCGACACTATCGAGATAGACCGCTCTGCAAAGGTCTATTCCAAGATTATCATCGATTCGTTGTCGAGGCTCGATACACGCTCGAAACAGCGTGTTTGGAATGCGGCACGACAGAATGCAGTGTCGGCTCGCAATAGCTTCTCGTTTGATGAAACAACCTCGAAAGAGGCACTTAATCATCTCTACCGTAACAAGAACGAGTGGCATCGTAAGTTGGCGTTGCCTGTTTCGATTTTGATATTTTTCCTTATCGGCGCCCCTTTGGGAGCCATCATACGTAAGGGTGGTTTGGGTGTTCCAATCGTAATATCGGTCATCTTCTTTGTGATATACTACGTAATCAGTGTCTCGGGCGAGAAACTTGCCGAAGAGGGCTCTTGGTCCTCGTTGCTCGGTATGTGGATATCCTCCATTGTGCTGTTGCCGATAGCCATCTATCTGATACGACAGGCGACTAACGATTCGGCTCTGTTGGATGTTGATTGGTATATCGGACGCTATAAACATTACAAGGAGAAGATGGTGGCAAAATTGCCCGAAAAGTGGCAAAAACGAATCGAAAAATTGGACTCGTTGCCAAAACTAAAACGCAAAAAGAGTAAGTAGAGATGAATCCCAAAGAGTTGAGAATAGTTTTTATGGGAACGCCGGAGTTTGCGGTCCCATCGTTGCGAGCGTTGGTTGCCGGTGGCTATAATGTCGTAGCTGTTGTGACCGTTCCCGATCGTGCAGCAGGTCGTGGTTTGAAGAGCCGAGAGAGCGATGTTAAGGTTGCGGCACGAGAGTTGGGCATCGAAACTATTCTGCAACCCGAAAAGTTGCGTGATGAGGAGTTCGTGCAGGCAATGCAGACCCTGCAACCTGATTTGGGTATTGTTATAGCATTCAGAATGTTGCCGGAGATAATATGGGCGATGCCTAAATACGGAACATTCAATCTTCACGCTTCGTTGTTGCCGCAATATCGTGGTGCAGCACCTATAAATTGGGCGATAATAAATGGCGAAACAGAGACGGGTGTAACGACATTCTTGTTGAATCACGAAATCGATAAGGGACAAATTATAGGTCAGCGTCGTGAGCCGATTTTGGAAGATGATTGCATAGGTACGCTATACGACCGCTTGATGAATATCGGCACATCGCTTGTTTTGGAGAGTGTCGATGCCATAGCCGAGGGTCGCATCAATCCGGTGGAACAGCCGCAGTCGGATGATAATTTGGCACCTGCACCAAAGATTTTCAAGGAGGATTGCGAGATTGATTGGTCGCGTTCGTGCCGTGAAATACGCAACTTCGTACGAGGCCTATCTCCATATCCGGCAGCTTGGTGCCGATTGAAACGTAATGGCGAAGAGGTTGCAACGATGAAAGTTTTTAGTGTTCATACACTGCAAACGTCTGTCAAAGCGGGTGTTGGCTCGATTGTTTGCGAGCGTAAAGGTGAGTTGGGGGTTGTTTGTGGCGACGGTATCGTATATTTTGACGAGGTTCAGATGGCGGGCAAACGTCGTATGGCTATTGCGGAGTTGCTGTTGGGTCTTCGCAATATCGAGGAGTGTCATTTTAATTAGCAAGAGAGTATGAGCGTTGCATCGTTTTTGACAGATAATCACTCTACGGCGTTTTCGTTTGAAGTTCTGCCTCCTGTGCGAGGTAAGAGTATCGAGAGCCTCTATCGTTCTATCGAGCGGTTGATGCCGTTTAATCCTGCCTATATCAATATAACTACACATCGTAGCGAGGTTGTCTATCGTGAGATATCCGATGGCGTTTTCCATCGCACTACGGAACGAGCTCGCCCGGGAACAGTTGCTGTGGCGGCTGCTTTGAAGGGCCGTTATGGCGTTGCTACTGTGCCACACGTTATATGCAGTGGCTTCTCGAAATCCGATATCGAGAATATGCTGATAGATTTGTCCTATCTCGAAATCGAGGATTTACTTGTGTTGCGTGGCGATAAGGCAAAGAACGAAAAGCGGTTTGAACCACATAGTGAGGGGCATCAGCACGCAATAGATTTGTGCCGACAAGTTGTCGATTTTAATAGGGGTGTGATGCTCGACGATGTGTTGAGCGAACCACTTGTTAAGCCATTTACATTTGGTGTTGCCGGCTATCCCGAAAAGCACGAGGAGGCGATGAATATCGATACGGATATTGCAAATTTGAAGGCGAAGGTCGATGCAGGTGCTGCGTATGTCGTTACGCAAATGTTTTTCGACAACAACCGCTATTTTGACTTTGTCGAGCGGTGTCGCAAGGCGGGTATAACGGTGCCGATTGTGCCGGGAATAAAACCTCTGACCTCGTTAGTACAGCAGAATTTGTTGCCAAAGACATTCCATATTGATTTGCCTATGGAGTTGGCTTCGGAGTTGTCGAAATGCCGTACCAACGACGATGTTAAGGCGTTGGGCGTAGAGTGGGGTATTGCTCAAACTCGCCAATTGAAGGCTGCAAACGTGCCAAGCATCCACTTCTATTCGATGAATGCCGCAACGAGTGTTGAGCAGATTGCACGAGCGGTATATTAGTTGATAAAACAGCATAATGTCAAATAGTTTAAGGGATATTGCAAGGGAGCGTCATCTGTTGCTCGATGGAGCAATGGGCACGATGATTCAACGCTGCGGATTCGATGAATCGGATTTCCGTGGCGATGAATTTTTATCCCATAGCCAACGCCTATCGGGAAATAACGATATTCTGGTATTGACACAACCCGAGGCTATTGCATCTATTCATCGTCAATATCTCGAAGCGGGTGCCGATATCATAGAGACCTGCACATTCAATGCACAACGCATTTCACAGAGTGAATATAAGACCGAAAATTACGTCCGTCGCATAAATTTAGAGGCAGCACGTTTGGCTCGTCGTGAGGTTGAGCGGATGATGCAGCTCACGCCCGACAAACCTCGTTTTGTGGCGGGAGCAGTAGGTCCGACCTCCAAAATGGCTTCGCTCTCCTCTGCTGACGATGTTGCATCGCGTGCAGTAAGTTTCGACGAGTTGTACGAAGCCTATGCCGAGCAGATTGATGCTTTGATAGATGGTGGCGTCGATGCAATTCTTGTCGAGACGGTGTTTGATACACTCAATGCCAAAGCCGCACTCGTTGCTGCCAAAGATGTAATGGAGCAGCGAGGTGTGGATTTGCCGTTGATGGTATCGATTACGGTTGCAGATGCAGCCGGCAGAGTTTTGTCGGGACAGAGCTTGGAGGCAGCGTGGGTATCGTTGTCGCACTTTAATCTCTTCTCGATAGGGTTGAACTGCTCGTTCGGTGCAAAGCAGATGATTCCTCATTTGAGGACGTTGTCGAATATTGCATCGTGCTATGTTTCGGCATATCCGAATGCAGGCTTGCCAAACGATATGGGAGAGTATGACCAAACCCCGAGTATGATGGCAGACGATATTCGCTATTTTATCGAAGAGGGACTTGCCAATATTGTCGGAGGATGTTGTGGCTCAACTCCTGACCATATCAGGGCGATAGATTCGATGTTACGCAGTACAAACTTTCCTGTACGAATACCGCAAAAAAACTCTGCGGCGTGGCTTTCGGGGTTGGATGCGTTTGCTGTGAATGGTGCCTTTATCAATGTTGGCGAACGATGCAATGTGGCTGGAAGCCGTAAATTTTTGCGTCTGATTAGCGAGAAAAACTATACGGAGGCACTCTCAATTGCACGTCGTCAGGTCGAGGATGGTGCTATGATTCTCGATATAAATATGGACGATGCAATGTTGCCCTCGGCAGAAGAGATGACCACGTTTCTGAATTACATCTCTTCCGAAGCCGATATTGCCCGCGTACCTATTATGATTGACTCGTCGCGATTTGATGTGATTGAGGCGGCGTTGAAGTGTTTGCAGGGCAAGTGTATCGTAAATTCGTTGTCGTTAAAAGAGGGTGAGGAACTCTTTGTTGAACGGGCAAAACGTATCCGTCGTTATGGTGCAGCTTTGGTGGTGATGGCATTTGAT
>JAFVXS010000107.1 GCA_017501025.1 Alistipes sp. | reverse complement strand
GTGGAATGGAGGCTGCCAAGCGTCGTACTCGTGAGCGTCTGCTCGATATGCGTGAGCGTATCGTTACGGGCAAGGCTAAATTTGCAACTTTGGCACGAATGTACTCGGTCGATGGTTCAGCCATTCGTGGTGGAGAGTTGGAGCCTTCGCAGTTGGCAGGTTGGGTAAAGCCGTTTGCCGATGCTCTCGAAGAGTTGCGTCCGGGACAGGTTTCGGAGGTTGTCGAGACGCAGTTTGGCTTCCATATTATACAGATGATCGACAAAAAGGGTTCGATTTACCACTGCCGTCATATTGTTTTGCGTCCTACCTACACACAAGATGATATTATTGGACCATTGTTGGAGTTGGATAGCCTTGCTAATCTCATCCGTAAGGACTCACTCGACTTTGCAGCGGCAGCAATGCAGCATTCGGACGATAAGCATACATCGATGAATGGCGGTATCGTTACCAACCACGACCTGTTGGAGCACTACTCGGCATTCGATGCACGTTTGACGGCAACGAAGTTCCTCAAAGAGGACTTTGGTGTTGGTGGCGGTAAGAGTATCGACGACTATAACGCAATCAGCCGTTTGCAGAAGGGCGAAGTTTCGTCGGCATATCGCACCTCCGATTTGAATGGAAACGATCTCTGTAAGATTGTGAAGTTGGTAGATGTTATCCCTTCACACGTGGCATCGATAGATGAGGACTTCTTGCGTTTGGAGCAGATTGCACTGAATGCCAAGCAGGAGAAGGTATTCAAAGAGTGGCTCAATAAGCGTATCGATGGTATGTACGTCTATATTGCCCCTGAATATCGCAGTGATGAGTTTGAAAACAAACGCTGGCTCAAACAAGAGTAGCGGTCAAAGGGTGTAATCAATGCAAAGGTCTGTACGTCGGTTTTTGGCTTCGTTGGTAGCCCTCTGTTCGGCAGTGGCGAGTATCGTCTTTGCCGGCAGTAGTGGTGTGCCGTTGAGTGTAGCTGTCGAGCAAACCCAACAAGCGGAGGAGTCGGCAAAACAGGCAAACAAGCGTAGTGACCGATATGTCGATATGAAGTCCGACGGTGGACGACAGACCGAATGGGGTGCTCGCAAGATTTTGATTGCTGTGGGCAACTTTGCTGCACACCATAACGGGGCGGTAATCACTTGTGATAGTACGGTACGCTACTCCGATAGCAGAATAGAGTGCTTTGGCAATGTTCTTATCAATAAGGGTACGACCTATGTCTATGGCGATAGGGCGGAGTATAATGGCGAGACGAACGAAGCACGAGTCTTTTCGAACATTGTTAAGGTGGTCGATAAGAGTACCGTGATGTACACCTACAACTTCAAATTCAACACCAAAACCAACATTGGAGAGTTCTCGGGTGGCGGTGTTGTCTATGATGATGGAGGTCAGTTGGAGGCGGAGCGTGGTTACTACTATGCCGACACGAAGGATGTTATCTGTGTCGATAGGGTAGAGATGAAGAATGAGACCTACCAGATGAAGAGTGATTCGGTGGTCTATAATATGGAGAGTAATCAGGCTCGATTTTTTACCGAAACAAATATCTGGAAACCAGAGGATAAGGAGTACCTCTACGCAAGCAGAGGTATGGTCGATGGTAATATTGACCTCTATTCGCTTACACGGGATGGCTATATTTTGACAACCGAACAGGAGGTGTGGAGCGATTCGTTGGACTATTATAGCGAACGTGGCTATGCTTTGATGCGAGGAAATATCCAACTCGATGACCAAACTCAAAAAGTTATTGCATTTGGCGATTGGGGAGAGTATTGGAAGGAGCCGGGAAATGCTTTTCTTACACGCAATCCTTCGGTCGTAAGTTACGATAAGGAGCAGGGCGATTCACTATTTTTGGCATCGGACTCGATGTTCCTCTATACGAAAGATCCTGTTGCGGAGCGTTTGGCAAAGGCGGAGCGTGATTCGTTGTTGGCAGATTCGATACAGCAAGCCTTAAAGAAGCAGCAGGCGGCTCTGCGTGCAAAGACCGAGGCGATGCTAAAACAGCGAGAGGAGTCAAAGAGCGAGAAGAACGAGCAGAGTGACACCGGTAAAACAAGACCCGATAAGGGAAAAGACCGTGAAGCGGAGCGTATGGCACGAGAGTCGCTGCAACGTAATAATCCCGCCAAGTCGGAGAGCTCTTCCGAGCAGCAATCAACATCGGTAGGCGAAAGTGGGGCGGAACGACAATCTGCCGAAACGTCGAATCGGAATCAGACAGACTCGTTGCATAGGGACTCTTTGTCGATGGATTCGCTTCAAAGCGATTCGCTGAAAAATCCACTTGACACGATGACTGTGAAGGAGCGTCGTGCATACGAGCGAGCAAAAGCAAAGGAGGCAAAACAGCATATACGCGATTCGATAAAGAAGGTGCGTCGTGATTCGCTCAACAAGAAGTTGGATGAGATTGCCGAGCGTCGCCAGGCAAAGAAGACTGCTTTCCTGAAAAAGATGGAGCGATACGACTCGATACGTCAGGCGAAGGCACAACAGCGTGCCGATAAGCGATTGCGTAAACGTATGTTGGCATTGGAGCGAAAGGGTATCTTCCTGAAACGTTTGGCCGATACGACTATCGCACGTTATATGGCAATGATGCGTGCCGACTCCATTCAAATCGACTCGTTGGCAAATCGTATGACGGACTCTCTGTTGGCAATATACTTCCCACAACCGAAGGGAACGGACTCGTTGAGTGTGGCAACTGATACGGTTGCAGTGGATTCTACATATCGACTTATCTTGGCATATCGACGAGTGAGAGCCTACCGTTCGGATTTCCAGATGGTGTGCGACTCACTCTCGGCATCGTCAATTGATTCGGTTATACACCTACATATCAACCCTGTTTTGTG
The DNA here is from genome assembly GCA_017501025.1 of Alistipes sp. Classification (GTDB taxonomy): domain Bacteria; phylum Bacteroidota; class Bacteroidia; order Bacteroidales; family Rikenellaceae; genus Alistipes. The sequence continues at coordinate 2,215 of JAFVXS010000107.1, read as the reverse complement.
GAACGAGAGGAGTCAGGTAACTTCGGATGTTATGCATATCTATACCGATAGCAGTCGTGTCGATTATGCCCATTTTGAGGGAACACCTATGACCATTCAACAGATTGATACGGTACATTACAATCAGGTTACGGGTAAGGAGATGAAGTCCTACTTCCGAGACAACGAGATATATCGTAACGATGTGGACGGCAATGTTCAAACCATCTACTTTATGCAGGAGGATAACTCGCCGGAGGTTTCGATGATGACCTATATCGAGAGTGGTTCGATGAGTGCCTATATCGAGAATCGTCAGGTTGTGAATATTACCTATCGCACAAATCCTACCTATACTTTCTATCCGATGGATAAGATTCCGGCCGATCGTTCGATGCGTTTGAAGGGCTTTAAGTGGGAGGAGAAGCGTCGTCCGACACGCGATAGTGTCTTTACGCGACAGATTCGTGAATCGATACGTGAGAGCAAAGAGAGTATGCCACGCCCTCACTTCCCGATAGAGCGTGCGTTGAAGTTGCGAAAAGAGCGACTCTTGCGAATGAAGACTTGGCGGGATAGAACCGATACTCTGTCGCTCGAAACCATCGAGTGGGTAGAGTCGGTCAAGAATTGATTATTTAACAATTAATACTATGTTGGATAAGAGTAAACTGCGTTTCGAAACCAAACAGATACACGGGGGCTACAAGGTTGATAAGACGGGCTCTCGCGGGATTGCGATATATCCTACGGCCGCATATCACTTCGAGTCGTGTGACCACGCAGCACGATTGTTTGAATTGAGTGAGGCGGGTAATATCTACACTCGTCTGCATAACCCTACTACGGCTGCATACGAGGAGCGTATAGCATCGCTTTATGGGGCGGTGGGTGCGTTGGCTGTATCGTCGGGTATGGCTTCGATTTTCATAACTATTTCGGCACTTGCCGAGGCTGGCGATAATATTGTTGCCTCGCCATATCTCTATGGAGGAACATATAACCAATTCCGAGTGTCGTTGCGTCGTTTGGGTATCGATTGCCGTATTGCGGCCGATGACTCTATCGAGGCATTTGAGAGTCTTATCGACGAACGTACGAAGATGTTGTATGTCGAGAGTATGGGTAATCCTACTTGCAACGTTCTCGACCTCGAACTACTCGGACAGTTGGCAAAACGATACGATATACCGTTTGTGGTGGATAATACGTTTGGTGCCGCCGGCTATCTCTGCAATCCGTTTGATTGGGGTACCAATATAGTTGTCGATTCGGCGACCAAGTGGATTAACGGTCACGGAACAGCTATGGGCGGTATAATTGTCGATGGAGGTAACTACAATTGGCGAAATGGTAAATTCCCGCAGATTGACGGGCCATCGGAGGGCTACCACGGATTGAATTTGTGCGATGCGTTCGGAGCGTCGGCTTTTATTGTCAAGTGTCGTGTCGATGGTTTGCGTGATTATGGCTGTTCGACCTCTCCATTCGATGCCTATCTGATGTTGTTGGGTTTGGAGACGCTTTCGTTGCGTGTTCGCCACGAGGTGGAGTCGTGTCGCCGCTTGGCAGAGTATTGTCGTAGCCATCCGAAGGTAGAGCGGGTAAGTTATGTGGGTTTTGAAGAGCATCCGTCATACGCAAATGCAAAGCGTTACTACACGATGGGTGCATCGAGTGTCTTTACGCTCGAATTGAAGGGAACGTTGGAGAGTACCGTTCGTTTTGTCGAGTCGTTGCAACTTATGGGCAATATGACGATGATTGGCGACTCGATAAGCGTTGTAACGCATCCGGCTTCGACAACTCACAAACAGTTGAGCGAATCGGATATGGCGGCAGCAGGCGTTACGCCTACACTATTGCGTATCTCTATGGGTTTGGAGAACGTTGAGGATATTATTGACGATTTCGAACAAGCTTTTGCACATATTGATTAACGATGTCGTACCAGCTCTATAAATATCCACATCCGTTTAGGCTCGAAAGTGGGGCAGTTTTGCCTTCGCTCGAAATAGCATACCATACGTTTGGCGAACGCAATGCCGCGGATGATAATATCATCTGGGTATGCCACGCCCTGACGGCGAACTCCGATGTCGCCGATTGGTGGCCTCATACGGTCGAAGAGGGGTGCTTTTTGGATCCGACACGCTACTTTACGGTGTGTGCAAATATCTTGGGTTCGCACTATGGTACCACGGGGCCTTGGAGTATAAATCCTGCTACGGGAGAG
>JAFVXS010000014.1 GCA_017501025.1 Alistipes sp. | reverse complement strand
TACAGCAAGCAACCACGGCGATCCATCGTCGGCCTTGTTGGAGGTATTGGACCCGGAGCAGAACACAACATTCCACGACAACTATCTCGACACAGAGTATGACCTCTCGAAGGTGTTGTTCATTGCAACGGCGAACGACATCGGTGCAGTGAGTCCTGCTCTGCGTGACCGTATGGAGTTGATAAACATCCCGGGCTATATCCTCGAAGATAAGGTTGAGATTGCCAAAAACCACCTTATCCACAAACAATGCGAAGCTCACGGTATCAAGGAGGGCGAGATGACTATCGACGAAACAGTTTTGCAGAAGATTATTGCAGACTATACCCGTGAGTCGGGAGTCCGTCTGCTCGACAAATCAATCGCAAAGCTCTCGCGTACTCGTGCAAAGCAGATTGCATCGGAGGAGGAGTACTCGCCTGCTATTACGGCAGAGGATGTCGAGAAGATTCTCGGCAAACCAAAGTATATCAACGACGAGTACGAAATCAAGGATATGGTCGGAGTCGTAACGGGCTTGGCTTGGACACAGGTTGGTGGAGATATCCTCTACATCGAAAGTCTTTTGACTCCCGGCAAGGGCAAACTCTCGCTTACGGGCAATCTTGGCGATGTAATGAAAGAGTCGGCAACGATAGCCTTTGAGTGGGTTAAGGCTCACTACAAAGAGTTGGGAATTGATGCCGAGATGTTCGAGAAGTTCGACCTCAACATTCACGTTCCGGAGGGTGCTGTTCCGAAAGATGGACCTTCGGCCGGTATAACGATGATAACCTCGATTACTTCGACATATACGGGTCGCAAAGTGACCGAGCGTATCGCTATGACAGGCGAGACTACCCTACGAGGCAGAGTGACACCTATTGGTGGTGTTCGCGAAAAGATTTTGGCGGCAAAACGTGCAGGCATTACCACCATTTTGCTCCCTCGCGAAAACCAAAAGGATGTCGAAGAGATTAAATCGGAATATATTAAAGGGCTGACATTCCACTACGTTGGTACAAACGAAGAGGTTTTGGAGTTGGCTCTGCAAAAAGCATAAAACAGAACAACAATGAAGTTTATTGCAATCATCCCTGCTCGCTACGCCAGCACACGATTTCCTGCAAAGCCATTGGCAAAACTCGGCTCGAAAAGTGTTATCGAGCGTGTCTATTCACAAGTTTCGGGGTGTTGTGACGATGCAGTGGTAGCAACCGACGACCAACGTATATACGATGCAGTCAAAGCCTTTGGCGGCAAAGTAGAGATGACCTCAACTGCACATCGCAGCGGCACCGACCGTTGTTGGGAGGCGTATCAAAAGCAGGGCAAAGAGTTTGATGTTATTATCAACGTACAAGGTGATGAGCCTTTTATTCAGCCATCACAAATCGAGACCTTGAAGAGCTGTTTCAATAGTGCGGATATTGATATCGCCACTCTTGTAAAACCTTTTGCGGAGAGTGACCCGATTGAGGCCCTCGAAAATCCAAATTCGCCAAAGGTTGTTCTCGACCGCAATCACAATGCACTCTACTTCTCACGTTCCGTAATTCCATACTTGCGTGGCATAGAGCGTAGCGAGTGGTTGAAACGCCACACCTTCTACAAACATATCGGTATATATGCCTTCCGTCGCGAGGTGTTGGAACGAGTAACATCACTACCTCAATCATCGCTCGAATTGGCAGAATCACTCGAACAACTGCGTTGGCTGGAAAACGGATACAAAATCGGTGTAGGAATAACAAATGTCGAGACCATAGGTATCGATACTCCCGAAGATTTAGAGCGTGCCGAGCAGTTCCTTCGACAACTGAACATTGAATAACCCAAAACTCAAACTGATATGAAAAAGTTGATAACCTTACTCTTCATCCTGCTGATTGGCTCCGATATAGCCAATGCGAAGTGGGAGATTGCAGGAGACCGCATCAAAACTCAATGGGCAGAACAAGTCTCACCTGAAAATGTGTGGGCAGAGTATCCTCGTCCTCAACTCGTTCGTCAGCAATGGCAAAATCTGAACGGTTTGTGGGAGTATGCGATTACCGATATCAACGCATCGCAACCAACCTCATTCGATGGCGAGATTTTGGTGCCATTTGCAATAGAGTCCGCCCTATCGGGTGTTCAAAAGAGAGTTTCGGAGAAGCAGGTGCTTTGGTATCACAGACGTTTCTCTATACCTACAAAATGGAAGGGCTCGCGTATAATGCTCAACTTCGGTGCTGTTGATTGGAGTGCCGACGTATATGTGAATAACACACTCGCAGCATCACACACTGGTGGCTATGCACCATTTTCGGTCGATATCACTCCGCTTCTCGTTAAAGGCGAACAGGATATTGTTGTAAAGGTATGGGACCCTACAACCAAAGGCTCACAACCTGTCGGCAAACAAAATCTTAAACCTAACGGCATTTGGTACACCCCCGT
>JAFVXS010000106.1 GCA_017501025.1 Alistipes sp. | reverse complement strand
TTTCTTTGCTGTTTTATAAAGGTTATACCCAGAGATAAATAATCTAATCAGTCGCCCAAACAGATTGTTTTTACTTAAATTGGGACTTTTAGCATATACGACTTTAATCCGATTGTCTAATTGAAGATCTGATTGACTGCCATTTGCAATATAGGCATTATTACACGTGATCACCCTAACATTATATTTTTCGGACAAGCCATTTGCAATCTCTGTCAAAATATATGCTGTCGAGGTTTCACTCGGGTAAAACAATTCTGAAACAATCCATAAAGTCTTCATTGCCTATTTACTCAACCAATCTGCCTTTTGAGCAGAATGTTCCTCTAAAAAATTATCAATATCACTTGTAGCAACCTATGAACTAACAAATTTCACAGATTGATTGTTTCCGCTACTTCCGCCAAACCATTTTGTTTACGATGCCGGTGTAGGATTGTATCAGTTTTACGACCTTTGTTGAGACGTTTTCGTCGGTATAGTTTGGTACAGGAATGCCGTTATCGCCACTCTTAACCATCTCAACAGCCGTATCTACCGCCTGCAAAAGCGACTTCTCGTCGATTCCTGCCAACACAAAGCAGCCCTTATCCAGTGCCTCCGGACGCTCGGTCGAGGTGCGGATACAAACAGCCGGGAACGAGTGGCCTACACTCGTAAAGAATGAACTCTCTTCCGGCAGAGTTCCCGAATCCGACACAACTGCAAAAGCATTCATCTGCAAGCAGTTATAGTCGTGAAAACCGAGTGGCTCGTGCTGAATCACACGAGAATCAAGCTGAAAACCACTTGCTGCCAAACGGTTGCGACTGCGTGGATGGCACGAGTAGAGAATCGGCATATCGTACTTCTCCGCCATCTTATTTATCGCCGTAAACAACGACGTAAAGTTCTTCTCCGTATCGATATTCTCCTCACGATGTGCCGAAAGCAGAATATAACGTCCCTTCTCCAAACCGAGTCGCTGGTGTATATCGCTCGCCTCGATATCGGCAAGATTCTCGTGCAAGACCTCCGCCATAGGCGAACCCGTAACATAGGTGCGTTCCTTCGCCACACCCGACGCATTAAGATAGCGACGTGCGTGCTCCGAATAGCAGAGATTTACATCCGAAATAATATCGACGATACGGCGATTGGTCTCCTCCGGCAGACACTCATCGAAGCAGCGATTACCCGCCTCCATATGGAAAATAGGGATATGCAGACGCTTGGCTCCTATCACGCTCAAACACGAGTTGGTATCGCCCAACACCAACACCGCATCGGGCTTAATCTGCACCATCAGCTTATACGAAGCATTGATGATATTGCCCATCGTAGCACCCAAATCATCTCCTACGGCATCCATATAGACATCCGGATTCTTCAATTTCAAATCGTGGAAGAAGACTCCGTTAAGGTTATAATCGTAGTTTTGTCCCGTATGTGCCAAAATGCAATCGAAATAGCGACGGCACTTATTGATAACCGCAGCCAAACGAATGATTTCGGGACGAGTGCCGACAATAATCAAAAGTTTCAAACGTCCATCGTCAGCAAAACGCACATCAGAGTAATCAAGTTTAATATCCATAGTCTTTATCGTTTTTCAATTTTTACAACAAGTCACCGATAGCGAACCGCCTCTATTTCACGACCTTTTCAAAATAGGTATCGGGGTGTGCCGGGTCAAAACACTCGTTGCACCACATTACCGTAACCAAATCGTCCGTATCGGAGAGGTTTATGATATTATGGGTATATCCGGGAAGCATATGAACAGCCTCGATACGTTCGCCCGAGACCTCAAAATTCAACACCTCATCGCTGCCTACCCTGCGTTGCTGAATCAAACCGTGACCCGCAACAACCATAAAGAATTCCCACTTGGTATTGTGCCAATGTTCGCCCTTTGTTATACCCGGCTTCGAGATATTGATGCTGACCTGACCCACCTTGTCACTCTTAACAAGCTCTGTAAAGCTACCTCGCTCATCGATATTCATCTTCAATGGGAACGCCACTTTCTCTTTCGGCAGATAGCTCAAATAGGTCGAGTACAACTTCTTGGCAAACGAACCCGCAGGAATCTCCGGCACAACCAACGACTGTGGCTGACAACGGAACACCTCCAACAAATCGACAATCTCGCCCAACGTAACGTGATGGGTCGTAGGTGCCGCACAATAACGTCCCGACTCGGTCAAAACAGTCGCAACGCCATCAAATTCGCAATGATACTCTCGGCCCTGCAATGCTGCCACCATCTCATCGACAAGGTCGTCGATATAGAGCAGTTCCAACTCTGTCGAGCGGTCATTAACCTGTATAGGCAGGTCGTTTGCGATATTATTGCAGAAGGTTGCTACCGCCGAGTTGTAGTTCGGACGGCACCACTTACCAAAGAGATTTGGGAAGCGATAGACAAGCACCTTTGCTCCCGTAGCCTTGCCATAGTCGAAGAACAACTCCTCGCCCGCCTTTTTGCTCTTGCCATATTCGCTCTCACCAAAGCGACCCTGCAATGTTGCCTGAATAGATGAGGACAACATCACCGGACACCTATTATCATACTTTTTGAGTGTATCGAGCAGTGTCGAAGCAAAGCCAAAGTTGCCCTCCATAAACTCTGTCGCGTTTTGAGGACGATTGACTCCCGCCAGATTAAATACAAAATCTGCGTGACGACAATAGTCATCCAACTCCTCGGCAGAAGAGTCTATATCATACTCAAAAATCTCATCGACAACCACATCGCCATAGAAGCGAGCCTTACCATCGCGGATGTTTTTCAACTGCTCACAAAGGTTGCGACCCACAAAACCTTTGGCACCGGTAACCAAAATTTTCATTCTTTCGACGTTTTGTTGTTGTGACTCTACTCGGAACGGATATCGCGAGGTTTGGCACGCTCAACCATACCCAAATCCTCCTGAATAAAACGCAGACGCAACAACTGCTCCTTCATACCCTCAACATCGAGGCGAGCGGTGTTGTGCGAGTGATAATCCTCAATACGCGAAACATCCTCGTTGCCTTCGGTGAAGAACTTATCGTAGTTCAAATCGCGGTTGTCGCAAGGAATACGATAGTAGTTGCCCATATCGATAGCCTTTGCCATCTCCTCGCGAGTTACAAGCGTCTCGTAGAGTTTTTCGCCGTGACGTGTACCGATAACTTTTACCTCCGTCTCACCATACGCAGGATCAACCTTCGCATAAATCTGTTTGAGTGCCTCTGCCAATACATCGAGAGTAGCGGCAGGTGCCTTCTGAACGAGCAAATCGCCATTGTGACCGTGCTGGAAGGCGTAGATAACCAAATCCACCGCATCATC
>JAFVXS010000105.1 GCA_017501025.1 Alistipes sp. | reverse complement strand
CTGTACGAATACTCAACAATCCGTCATACCAAATATCGGTATGGGGTAGCGAGGTCGATATATGTCTGCCATATATTAAGGGTATAACACCGCCATACTACTTCGTGCTGTTTAACTATACGCTGCCATCCGTTAGGCAATACGTCACCCAACAAACCAACGAAGGGTGGCACGTAACATTTACATCATCGCTCTTTTCGGCATCGGACTACAATTTTTCGCTGGACATCTACTCATCGTCAGGTAGTGCAACTCTCACTATCGCCTCGACGTGGTATCCCGATGTTACTTACGATGGTAGCATTATAGGTCAGGACTAATCGGTATGAGGACTTTTCTATTGTGTGTTGCTATACTCGCATCGGGTATGGCAGCACAACCCGTAGAGGGCAAAAATCTCACAAAAGAGGAGCAAGACTCTCTGTTTCGCCATAAAATAGACTCGATAGTAATAGCTCGTCAATGGACTTTTCATCCCATAACAATCGAAAATGTAGAGTTAGGCTCGACATACGATGTTTATAGTTACAAACTCTTCTTTCGATTGGATGACACACAAGCAGTGATGCATCTGCCAATGGAGTTTACAAGCCTTGTAATCTATACCGACGATATTGTATCGACCATCGATAACTATTCGGCTGTTGCCCTAGATACAAATCTGCGACGTATCGCCTTTACAATGCCATACAACAAAGATGAATGGGTTGTCGAAATGCTGATATCAAACCGCACCAGCGAGGCTATACTCGCCATTACGACCGATAAGGGCATTATGCGTTATCTTGGCTCAATAGTCCCCATAACGCCACCCAAATAGAGTTACCACACAGTCGCGTAAGAGTTTATTGCCGATAATTCCTATAAATCGGAAATTATTCGTACATTTGCCAATCAAAACAGAGAAAGATGGCAAGAAAGAGAGGAAAACTTCCATTTATAGAGAATTTGGCTATTACCACACTTGCTGCCGAGGGTAAAGCAATGGGACATCACGAGGGTATTGTTGTGTTTGTGCCGATGACCGTACCGGGCGATATTGTCGATGTTCAAATCAAGGCAAAGCGTCGTCGTTTTATGGAGGGTAGTGTGGTCCGATTTATAAAAGAGTCGCCACTACGTTGCAAACCCGTATGCGAGCACTTTGGCGTTTGCGGAGGATGTAAATGGCAAAATATCCCATACGAAGAGCAGCTACGCCAAAAAGGAGAGCAGGTACTCGACCAACTTTCACGCATAGGTAAAATTGCCCTGCCCGAAATCAATCCGTGTCTCGGCTCGGCAAAACAGCTATACTATCGCAATAAGTTGGAGTACACCTTTGCCGACCGACGCTGGCTAACATACGAAGAGATTGCATCGTCGGACAACATCGAGCCTTCGCCAGCATTGGGTTTTCACGTGCCGAATATGTTTGATAAGGTGCTCGACATACGCCAATGCCATCTGCAAGCCGAGCCATCGAACGCCATACGTCTTTTTATTAAGGAGTATTGCATAAAGCACGGTTATACGTTCCACAATGCTCGCGAACACGTCGGTCTTATGCGTGGAATAATCATTCGTACCGCATCCACAGGCGATATAATGTTGTGTGTTATCTTCAATGAGAACGACCGACGACGTATCGAAGCACTGATGAGTGCCATCAAAGAGCGTTTTCCGGAGATTACATCGCTTATATACTTTGTGAACGAGAAGTGGAACGATTCGCTGACCGACCAGACTCCGATAGTGTACGATGGCAAAGACCACATCGTCGAGCAGATGGAGGGTTTGCAGTTCAAAGTGGGGCCAAAATCGTTCTATCAGACCAACTCCGAGCAGGCGTACGAACTATACAAGGTAACTCGTAACGCTGCCGAGCTCTCGTCGGACGACGTACTCTATGACCTCTATACCGGAACAGGTACAATTGCGAACTTCTGTGCCAAACAGTGTCGCAAAGTCGTCGGCATTGAGTATGTTCCCGAAGCGATTGAGGATGCAAAAATCAACTCCCAAATAAACAATATCGACAATACGGTATTCTATGCCGGCGATATGAAGGATGTTTTGTCGGATGATTTTGTTGCCCGTAATGGCCGTCCCGATGTGATTATCCTCGACCCGCCCCGAGCAGGTGTAGATGAGCGTGTGATTGATGTCATTCTGCGTGCCGCACCCGAGAGAATAGTATATGTGAGCTGCAACCCCGCCACTCAGGCGCGCGACCTGCAACTCATGGATGGCATGTATCGTGTTGTGGCTGTGCAGCCTGTCGATATGTTCCCCCATACCCACCATGTTGAAAATGTGGTAAAACTTGTGAAGCGATAGTGCAAGAATTTTGCATAAGGAAGCGTTATATTAAAAACCTTAAACAGAAAACACCATGAAAAAGAGTATTTCAATTGTTGCGGCACTCGTGCTGCTGACGCTTACCATTTCGTCTAACACTCTTCTCGCGCAGGAGATAAAAGAGCCCATTCCCACCGTTTCGGTGAATGGCTCGTCGCAGGTGAAAATCACCCCCGATGTGATATATATGACCATTCGCCTTGATGAGAGCGATACCAAGGGTAAAATCACCCTCGAGGAGCAACGCAAGCAGATGTTCTCGGCGTTGAAAAAGTGTGGTGTGGATATCGAGAAACAGCTCTCGGTGCAGGATATGTCGAGCAGCTATTTTCGTCGCCGTGGTTCTCTTGCCGTAACGCAATACGAACTCAAGGTCGGTTCTGCCGATGAGGCGCGCCGTGTGATTGAGGCTCTGGATCAGGTGGGAGTTCCCAATGTAGATGTCACCCGCGCCACCAGCTCAAAACTCGACGAGTATCGCAGCGAGGCTCGCCGTCAGGCCATCCAGAACGCCAAGCAGCGTGCAAGTGAGCTGGCCGAGGCGATAGGTCAGAGCATAGGTGCTTGCTACGAGATTAACGACTACACAACCGATGCCCGCAATTACTCCACTTCGCGTGTGATGTTGGCGAAAAATGCTGTTGCCTCTGCCGATATGGCTGTCGAGGAGGCCGAGCCGGAGGT
>JAFVXS010000104.1 GCA_017501025.1 Alistipes sp. | reverse complement strand
CTGACAAGTTCCCATTCCTGTACGGGTTCGACGACGCAAATCGACCAGATTGTTTACATCCAAAGCCTTGATAGCATACTTAACCTCGCCAACCGACACCGACTCACACTCGCAGACCATCGAGCGGTCAATAGCTGTCGATGCCTCAATACGCGAAGCCATATCGCCGTGACGATAGAGCGACGACTCACGCTGCATAGTCGGCATTTCGTATATCTTACGCGTAGTCTTTTTACGCTCATCGCGACGTGAGCCAGGCAGCGGCACAGATGCCGTAGTACACTTGGCTGCAATGCCCAACTTGCGACAGATAAGGTCGGTAGTCCACTCACCCATCAAACGATAGGTCATCAACTTACCTCCCGTAGTCGTAATAAAGCCCTCGACACCATCCCTTACGGCGTGATCCAAAACCACAATACCGCGACTTACGCTACGTCCGCTTGGATCGTCATCCGAAGCAACCAGCGGACGCACGCCCGCATAGGCACGCAAGATTCGCGTATATGCCAACGATGGAGCCAACTTCGTTCCTTCACGAAGTAACAAATCGACCTCATCAGCCGTTACATACATATTATCGACCTCATCAAATGGCACCTTGCTCGATGTTGTACCTATCAGCGAGATAGTATCGCCCGGCACCAAAATATCGGCATCGGCAGGCTTACGGCAACGATTCAGCACAACGCTATTGACACGGTGTCCGAAAATCAGCAACGCACCCTTTGCAGGCAACATATTGATAGTGATACCTGCACGCTTGGCTATCGAGTGACCCCAAATGCCACCTGCATTAACCACAATCCTTGCACGATATTCGGCAGATGCACCATCACGACGATTAATAACACGAACACCGACAACACGATTGCCCTCCATCAGAAGCTCCTCAACCTCGTGGTAGGTCTTAACCTCGGCACCGTGCATCTTCGCATCGAGAATATTGGCTGCCGTCAATCGGAATGGGTCTATCGAGCCATCCGGCACCTTAACCGCACCAATAATTGCAGGGTTGGTCGATGGCTCCAAAGCCAAAGCCTCCTTGGGCGATATAGCCTCCGCAGAGATACCTGCCGCACGACACGCCTTGATGAACTTCGCCTGAAACTCCAAACCATCCTCCGGCAACGAGATAAACAGACCGCCCGTCTCATCAACGCAATGCGATGCAATGTGACGAAGTGTCATATTCTCGCGAATACACTCAACCGCAGATTCGTGGTCATTAACGGCGTAGCGTGCTCCACTATGCAGCAGTCCGTGGTTGCGACCCGTAGCACCCGTGGCTATATCGAAACGCTCGACAAGCAGTGCCTTAATTCCACGCAACGAGCAGTCGCGTGCAATACCCGCACCCGTAGCACCTCCGCCAATGATGATTACATCATACTCCTTTGTCATATTATGCAATTTGGGAAAAATCGTTATTTGTGTGTAAAGTTACTATAAAAAATCAAAATATTGCGATATCTTTTGCCAAATTTTACAGTTTTCGTCAATTATTCCATACGATTTTTCTCACAAGTGCCCACCACACACAAAAAATACCCGCCAGATATCACCTGACGGGTATAAATCGAGTGGTATAAACCCCTCTTTACAACCTCTTGCTATCGTTTTTTAGGAGCACCTGCATAGCAAACCAAGAAGCTGATAATACCACCAATAGGTGCCCACCACGTCCACGCGATATATTGCGTATCAAAGAGCTGTTTTTGGAACATCAACGGAATAATAATAATCATACCGACAACGATTGCCGCAATGACACTTACCGTATTACCACGCTTTGTAAAGATTGCTGTAAGGAAGACACCAATCATACCCGCATAGGCAAAGCACATAACACCCGTTGCGAAATCGACAAGGTTCAGACCGCTAGCCTCCTGCATCACCGCCGTAACAATAGCAAAGCCCGTAAGCAACATTCCCATCAAGAACACCATCTTACGCGACGAAGAGAGCTGGTCGGCATCGCTTTTAACGGCCTCACCACGCTCCGCTTTAATTGGCAGATAGAGGTCGGTAACAAAACTCGACGCCATAGCATTGATTGCCGAGTTGAACGACGAGAGAGCCGCTGCCAACAGACCAACAATCATCAGACCGCGAAGTCCCACAGGAATATGGTTCTTGATATACTGCGGGAAGATGTCACGAGCATCCGTAAAGAAGCCCGATAGTTCGCCACTTGCCAAAAATTCGGTCTTATACTTGGCAAACAACAACACACCAATCATCAAAAATACCAACACGACAGGCAGAGCAAGCAACTGCGACCATACGAGCGACATCGACGCCTGTTTCACGTCGCGGCAAGCCAACTGACGCTGCACAAACTCGTGATCGGTCGTATATTGACACACCTTGAAAAATGCCACACCAATCATACCGGCGATGACCGTATAAGGCGAGTTCCAATTCGTGAGCGAGAAATCAAACATCTGCAACTTGCTACCCGACTTCCAACCCGCAATCGAGCCATCGGCAAGTGCCGCAATATTGTCGGCATCGAACCCCGGAATCTTCTTCAAACCACCATCGGTAACTGTCGTCCAAATGTCACCAAACGGCATATCCAACTTACAGTAGATCCAGATAAGTGCAGTCACACCTGTACCGATAAGCAACATCGTCTGGAAAGTATCTATGTAGAGCAGACCCTTGATACCGCCCATCATCGTATAGATGGTAGAAACCACACCTAACAAGATTATCGAATAGACCATAAAGTCGAACTTAATCGTACCGAAGACAATCACCGAGATTGCGATTGCGGCGATAAAGAGGCGCGAGCCCGACGTAAAGAGCTGACCGAGGAGAAACATTGCACTATTCACACGCTTCGAAGTCTCGCCAAAGCGGTCGCCAATGTAGCCGTAAATCGTAATGGTGTTGGCTTTGTAGAGTTTCGGCATAATCAGTGCCGCCACCAGCATACCGCCAAAAATCGAACCTATGAGGTTCATCACATAGGTCAAATCGGTATTGAAACCGAGCTCGGGCGAGCCTACAAACGTACCTGCCGAAATGGTTGTACCCGTTGCTGCGATGGCAACAATCCAACCCGGCATCGAACGACCTGCCGCGAAGTAGTCCTCAACGTCCTTATTCTTGTGGGAGAAGGCATAACCGATTGCCATCAACGTTCCCAAGAAGAGTGCGACAATTAACCAATCAATAGGTGTCATAAAGTTTTAAGTTTTTTGAAATTTTAACAATTTTAGGTTAAATTTTGACAAATATAACAATTTATTTTGAAATTTTCAGCATCAATGCCCCTTTTAACAATAATAAAAGGCATTACATATTGAAACAAAAAAAAACGGTCGTCCATAAGAGAATCCTTATAGACGACCATCTGATTACTAATGTTTATGCAAAAGTCTATCACACGAGTGATAACATTCGCACACGTCTTATTCTGTAGCAGTAACGGTATTATCGGTATTACCCTCCTCGGTAACAGTATTATTCGTTGCACCATCTGCAGCCCAAACCGATCTCGAATTGCCACCCTGGCTGTTGTATGTGGTATTCTTGATAGTTGCAGTATTATTGCTAGCATTTGGATTAAATGCTACACAAGCACCTGTATAATATTGGTTTGGCTTATATGTGCTATTCAATGTTGCACCATCGATATTGATTGTATGGCCATTGCCCCAGATGTTAACTACATTAGCACCCTCGTACACACCACCATTGATTGTCAATGTATAGCCGTTACTAGCATCGCAAATATTTATGCCGTATGTCCAGTCGCAGGTAGATGAGTCGGTAAAGTCAATTGCACAACTATTCAAAGTCAACTTGATATTGTTCAAACCTCCATCAACAGAGATACCACGAACATCCTGTGGATATGTCATAGTAGCATTCGAAACAATATTCAAGTTATTGATTACAACATTGATATCACCTGCTGTCAGACGGATAGCACGATTAGCCGATGTTGTAAGGGTACAATCATTACCATCGATAGTCACGCTGTTATCAACAAACAATATATCCGATGTCTCTACGTCACGAATCAGACGTACGCCCGCATTCTGATTCTCTGCTGCCTTATTGATAGCGGCTTGAAGATCAGTGAATGAGTAGAATTCATTATATCCCTTATAGTAAACAATGGCAACATATCCGTTGCGAATCTCACCCTGAACCTCGGTCGAGTCGCTGATATTAACCTCGCCATTGTATGTGCTGTTGCGTACGGCAGCAGAAGGATTAGGATCGCTTTCATTTACGTGTTTTGCAATCACCTTACCACCCTCTACATTTACAACGCTGTACTCTGCTGCCGCGTCTATACCGTTATCGTTCAATGAGATTACCGAATAGCCCTCAACATCGGTGTTATCGATGGTGTAAAGCTCCGAATTGGTTACATTAACCACCATATTCTCACCCCAAAGGTTTACTGCGATGCAACCCGACAATTTCGAATTCTTAATCTCAACGAGAGCATTGTCAGCCGAGCTTGGGCAGTTCAAAGCATAGGTAATCGAGCCGTTCTCTACGCTCTTTACTTCAACGTTTTCGAGTGTAAGGTGACCCGAAGTGTTGAAATTGACACCACGCTCGATATAGCCAAGACCATTAACGAGGGTCATATTCTTCAATGTAAGGCTGATATTGCCACAAGTTTTGGTTACATCGATAATACGCGAACCCGAACCCGAGAATACCAAAGTAGCACCATTACCATCGATTACCAAATCACGTGCTGGCAACGAGCTAGTGTCTGCACTTGCAAGTGCAGTACCGTTGAATGTAAGAGTGTTCGACAACTCTACCTCGGTACCTGCTGGCAACTCCGGAAGAACAATCTGACCAACCTCTGGGTTAGCCAAAACCTCGCTCAACTCGGCTGCCAAAGCAACAGGCTCGGTCTCTGTCAGCTCAACAACCTCGCCATAGCCCTCGGTCGAACCTGTGAAGTCCTCGATCTCGAAGGTCTTTGTGATGGTTGTAACCTTGTTGCGACCCAAAGCAACAACCTGTGCAAACTGCTTCTCGAATACGCCCATATCGGTTTCGAGGCTGATAGTCAAATCGTTTGCAGCAAACTCGGTTGGAGCGATAGGCAAGTAGAGCTCAACAGCCTCTGTACCCAAAGCCAAACCTGCACCACAATCCAAAGTGAGGCTCTTACCACCGGCAGCATTTACTACAACAGCAGGCTCGGCAGCGTTGAGATCGATAGTTGCAGCACCTGTCAATGCATTTGCTGCCGAAGTAACGGTAATCGACAACAGCTTGGTAACAGCAGGGTCGTTCGATGCAATTGCAAAACGAAGCAACGACTGGGTGTTCTTAAACTGCAAGTCGGTTGTTGCCGATGCTGCCACCATAACTGCATTCGCCAACGAAGACTCTACATAGTCAAGTGCAGCTGGCAACTCTACGCTTACAACGCCATCGCTCTCCGCACCCGTAACGATCGAGTATGGATATACAGCGTAGTTCTGTGTCGCTGTTGCAGTAACGGTTGCGTATGCCGAATTGTAACCGAAAACTGCATCGGTAGTACCTGCACCGCTCTTAACCTTGTACTGGT
>JAFVXS010000103.1 GCA_017501025.1 Alistipes sp. | reverse complement strand
CGCTCTTCCGATCTCCGGCACAGGCATTGTAAGCCAATGGCGGTAGGCCTTCAAACGATAATCAAGCAGCCACTCCGGCTCGCCCTTCTTTTGTGAAATCAATCGTATAATATCCTCGTCGAGACCCTTACGGATAGTTTCGGTCTCGATATCCGATGTAAATCCGTATTGATACTCACTACCTTCGAGTGCGTCTAATATCTCTCTGTTTTTCTCTCCCATACATCTAATGTATATAAGCCTACAAAGATAGGTAAAATAACTCTATTTTCCTCACATTTTCCAACAAGTTTGCCATTTATTGAAATAAATGGTAAAAATTCGCCGAAATAGCGTTATCAACAAGAGAAAAAGGGATAAGATATCGCCTTACACCCCGTCAAAAAAAATTGGCAAGCGGCAAAAAAATCAAGGGAGCATCTTTCGACGCTCCCTTGCGGAGGGCACTGGATTCGAACCAGCGGATACCTTACGATATCGGCAGTTTAGCAAACTGCTGGTTTAAGCCACTCACCCAACCCTCCAATGGTTAAAAAAGTAGTCTTAAATTTTAAGAGTACGCAAAGGTAAATCAATTTAGCGAAACTGCAAAATAATTCGGCGAAAAAGTTTTCAACAATCGCATTTTACGCCTATCTGCACCCTATTCAGCCCAATTTATTCGCCAAAAAGAGCCTTTTCGAGTCCGGCAATTGTCATCTGCTCGAAAGAATCGACAACAAGATGGGCTCCACTCTCGACAAGTTGTTCGGCAGCGGTAGTCGTCGATATCGCAACAACCTTGCAACCCGCAGCCACACCTGCCTGAACACCCGAAATTGCATCCTCAAAAACTACACACTCGGCAGGCAGCTGTCCCAATCGCTCGCAACAAGTGAGGAAAATCTCGGGATTAGGCTTGCAATGCTGCACATCGTTGCCCGAAATTGTGACATCCATCAACTCTGCCGAATTGGTCGCCTCGACGATAAATTCAACATTTTCGCGAGGTCCTGCCGAGCCTATGGCACACCCTATACCGAGCGATTTTGCCTCCTGAATAAGCGGACGCAAGCCCGGTGTCAAATCGGCATCGGGACGATATAGTTCACGGTAGATCTCCTCCTTCTCGTCGGCAAGAAATTCAACTCCGTTTTTTTCGCATATTTCGCTATCGAGGACAGCACGAATTACATCGTCCTTATGCCAACCAAAAAAGCGTCCATCGACAGGTTGTCGCAGTTTATAACCGTGACGTCGAGCCTGCTCCTCGAATGCTCGTGAATGGTATGACATATTTGGCACAAGCGTACCATCCATATCGAAAATCAAACCTTTTATCTTGCTCATAATCAAATATTTCTATAATATTCCAAGAAATTCTGACAACTCCTTACAAGCAACTTTCACATCCTTTACACCCGATATGGATGTCGGCAAAATCAGATGCAGTGTATCGCCCTCACGTTTCTTGTCGGCAAGCATAACTCGCAGTGCATCATCCATCGAAACCGGCATTGCCGTATTGAATCCCAAATGTTCTATAAGAGCGACTATTTTTAGTGCATCCTGCTCCATAATCAGCGAGTGTCGCAATGCTACTCTACACATCTCCGCCATACCGATTGCAACCGCTTCACCGTGTGTGTAATCGCTCGTTTGCTGTTCGATTGCGTGTGCGACTGTATG
The DNA here is from genome assembly GCA_017501025.1 of Alistipes sp. GTDB lineage: Bacteria > Bacteroidota > Bacteroidia > Bacteroidales > Rikenellaceae > Alistipes. The sequence goes on along the minus strand of JAFVXS010000103.1, from coordinate 4,628 downwards.
TCCCAAATTCAACACTCGACGCAAGCCCGACTCAAACTCATCGGCACGCACAACCTCAACCTTTACCCGCATTGCCGCCTCAACACACGATTGTAACAGCTCTGCATCGCAACGGAGCTGCTCAAAAGTGCTATGCTCCAACTTTTCGAAGAGTTGCGAGTCGGCAATAACCGCCGCCTTGATAACCTCTGCCAAGCCGCTGCGAAAATCTCTATCGCTTAATGTTTGCAGCATCGACACATCGCACACCACAAAATCGGGCTGACGAAAAGTGCCAACCATATTTTTATAACGATTCAGATTTACGCCGTTCTTACCACCGATGGCTGCATCGACCATTGCCAAAAGCGTTGTCGGAACAAAACCGAAGTGCAGACCTCGCATATATGTAGCCGCCACAAAGCCGGTAAGGTCGGTAACAACACCTCCTCCAATTGCCAAAAGCAGTGTAGAGCGATCTGCCTGACGCTCAATCAACTCTACGTACAGTTGCTCGGCACAAGCAAGACTCTTTGCAGCCTCGCCCGCAGGCACTACGATATGCTCGAATTGCTCAACCAATGCAGCGTGATATTTTGCCACATTTTCATCGGTAATCGCAATCACACGCTTATCCGAGCCTATCAACCGAGAGAGCTGTTCGATCGCATCACCAATGTATATAGCACTATGGTCAGTAACTTTTATCATAGACAAAATGGCGTAATTCTAAATAAAGTTCAAAAAACTGCTCTGTTATTACACCGCAAAAGTAATAATTTTCATTTATAATTATTACCTTTGCAACACCAAATTGGTTACATAATATGCAAAATCTACGCAACATCGCAATTATCGCCCACGTCGATCACGGAAAAACTACTTTGGTCGATAAGATGATAATGGCAGGAAACCTCCTGCGTGAGCCATCGAAAAGTGGCGAACTTGTATTGGACAACAATGACCTCGAACGTGAACGAGGTATTACGATTCTTTCGAAGAACGTATCAGTAATATACAAAGATTACAAAATCAACATTATAGACACCCCCGGTCACGCCGATTTCGGTGGCGAGGTTGAACGAGTGCTGAATATGTGTGACGGCGTACTGTTGTTGGTCGATGCATTCGAGGGAACAATGCCGCAAACCCGATTTGTACTCCAAAAAGCGTTGGCCCTCGGCAAGAAACCTATCGTCGTTATCAACAAGGTCGATAAGCCAAATTGTCGCCCCGAAGTGGTTAATGAGCAGGTTTTCGACCTGATGTTTACGCTCGATGCAACCGAGGAACAGCTCGACTACAAAACCATATACGGCTCGGCAAAGCAGGGCTGGATGTCGTACAAAGTAACCGAACGCACCGACTCGATACAGCCGTTGCTCGATGCAATCATTGACGAAATACCCGCACCGGAGGAGAACGAGGGCTCGGTGCAGATGTTGATAACATCGCTCGAATACTCTTCGTATGTTGGACGTATCGCTGTCGGCAAAATATCTCGTGGCACGCTCCACGCAGGTGAGACCGTAACACTTGCCAAGCGTGATGGTGTAGGACGCACCAAGTGTCGAATCAAGGATTTAATGGTATTCGACGGACTCGGCAAAAAGAGGGTTGATGAGGTTAAATGCGGCGAAATATGTGCTTTAATCGGCATTGAAGGTTTCGAGATTGGTGACACAATTTGCGATGCCGAAAATCCGGAGCCACTGCCACCTATCAAAATAGATGAGCCTACAATGTCGATGTTGTTCACAATCAACAACTCGCCATTCTTTGGTAAGGATGGCAAATATGTCACTTCACGCCACATCAAAGAGCGACTCGACCACGAGTTGGAGAAGAATCTCGCTTTGAGGGTTGAGCCGGGAGTCAATGCCGACTCATTCATCGTTTATGGTCGAGGCGTATTGCACTTGTCGGTGCTTATCGAGACTATGCGTCGTGAAGGCTACGAATTGCAGGTTGGCCAGCCAAAAGTTATCATAAAAGAGATTGACGGTCAAAAGTGTGAGCCTATCGAGGAGATGACGATCGATTGCCCGGATGAGGTAGCAGGTACTGTTATCGAACTCTCGACAAAACGCAAGGGCACACTGACAAATATGGAGTCGGCAAATGGTCGTACCCGTTTGGAGTTCGATATCCCATCGCGAGGAATCATCGGCTTGCGTTCGAATATGCTTACAGCAACTGCCGGAGAAGCGATTATGTCGCACCGTCTGAAAGGCTTTGAGCCTTATGTGGGAGATATCGATATGCGTACAAACGGCTCGATTATCGCCTCGGAGAGCGGTACGGCATACGCCTACTCAATTGACAAACTCCAAGACAGAGGTCGCTTCTTCATCTCGCCTATGGAGGATGTCTATATGGGACAAGTTATCGGCGAGCATACCCGCAGCAACGATATTACGGTAAATGTCACAAAGGCAAAGCAATTAACAAATATGCGTGCATCGGGCTCGGATGACAAAGCGGTGATTGTTCCTCCAAAAATCTTCTCATTGGAGGAGGCGTTGGAGTACATCAAAGAGGACGAGTATGTAGAGGTAACTCCAAAGGCTATGCGTCTGCGTAAGATTCTGCTCAACGAAGTGGATCGCAAACGTGCTGCAAAATAGCTCTGCAATCGATAAAAAAAGCCGCAACTCCTTTGGAATTGCGGCATTTTTTGCAATAGGAACGGCCTACTCCATTGGTCGAACACGCACCTCGCAAACGCCCTCCAATGCTGCAACAAGGGCATCGATATCGGTCTTATCCTCGACCTGTCCGTAGTGGTATGGATAGAAGATTGCAGGTTTTATCGCTTTAACAGTTCTTACAGCCTGCTCTACGGTCATTGTATATGGCTGATTTACAGGCAAGAACAGGATATCGATATCACGTTGCGACAACACATCCTCGTTATCCTCCGTATCGCCCGGAACATAAATTGACGTACCACCCAAAGTGATGACATACCCACAATCTTCGCGGCTTTGCGGATGGAAATCGGTATGGCCTTCGCTGATATTATAGGCAGCGACAGCCCTAATCTCTACACCCTCAAAAGGCACGGCAACCGAACCCGGTACCATTGTAGTACAGTCGTGGTCGAAACTCTCGGCGGAGGTCTTATCGCAAATTATCGCACAATCGGACTTTGCCAACAATTCAACAGTCGGCAGCTCCAAGTGGTCATAATGCGAGTGGGTAATCAACACTGCATCCGCCTTTGGTTGGTTTTTCCAATCGATAGATTCTCCGACAGGGTCGATGTAGAATTGGCGTCCCTGATGTTCTATACCCAACGATGCGTGTGCATAAAAAGTCAGCGTTATGGTCGAGCCGTCTCGTGCCGTAATCTTATCCTGCGGATAGGTTGTCGCACTCTTACGACAACATCCAAAAAGAGATAGTAAAGACATAAAAAGTATCAATTTTGACATATTAAACACCTATTTTGCAATTTTTAACATATTTCTAACAACTATTGCAGTGCCAAATTTAATAAAATTTTGTCAAATGAAAAAATTTCTAACGTCTATGTTTGCACTATTTTTTGCTTTGAGTGCTACCGTAGCGAATGCCTCCCCAAACGAGGGTGACTCGATTTTGGGTGGAGAAGGAGTACAACGAGGACGGCACATTGCGTACCGACCTCAAAAACCCCGATCCTGCAAAACGCTGAAAAAGGATATTAGAGAGTTTAGAGAAATTAGGGAAGTTAGGGAGAGCAACCACAGCAAAAAATTAGCTGCAAAGCAAAGACCTTACCTGACCTTACTCGACATTATCGGCAAAGCCGATGACAGAAAACGCCCCTAACGCCCCTAACGCCCCTAACGCCCCTATCAGTTTTACCACAGAGCGACAAAACGCAGAAATTCCCTTTTCACTCTATCGTAGAAATACCTTGCTAAACAACTTTTACAAATCCAAAACGACATTTACAGGATAGTGATCCGACGGCAGATGCACCTTACGACCCTCCGCTTTTATCTCGCTCGGAGCATCGGTCAGTGTTGCGGCTTGACCACCTGCACTGCTCCAATAGTGGTAGGTCAGCACACCATAACGCTCTACATCAAACGATTTTGATACAAACACGTGGTCGATACGACTATCGGTACAGTTGCCAACCTTAAAGCTGTTAAACGTTCCCGATGGGGCAAACTTAATCGGTGCGACATCGTAGGCATCCACCAAAAATCCGCTATCAACGAAGGTTTTGTAAGGAGCACTTCCCTGCTTCACGTTGAAATCGCCCGTCAATATTACATTAGCCTTCTCGCCACACATCTCGCGAATTTTTGCAATGATGACCTTGGCTCCCTCAACTCGGGCAACCTTACCTTTGTGGTCCATATGGGTATTGAAAAACCAAAAACGTTTTTTGCTCTTCTTATCCTTGAAATAGCCCCACGAACAGACACGACGACAAGCAGCATCCCAACCTTTCGAGACCTTTTCGGGAGTCTCGGACAACCAGAATGTGCCACTATCGAGGAGTTCAAATCGTGATTTCAGGTAGAAAACGGGACTATACTCGCCACGTGTCGCTCCATCGTCACGACCCACGCCTATATAGCCGTACGATGGCAGGCGTTGCAACATATCCTGCAATTGGTCGTGGCACACCTCCTGTGCTCCGAAAATAT
>JAFVXS010000102.1 GCA_017501025.1 Alistipes sp. | reverse complement strand
GTAACGCTTGATGTTATCAACAAGACGTGCAACAGCCTTCGGACGCATATTTTCAGGCAACATATTGAAGTGAAGAGCCAATACATAGGCTGTCTGTGTGTCGGACGAGATAAGTCCGTTAGGGGTTACATACTCGCGACAGAAAGCATCGCGTACCTTCTTTGCAATATCGCCATAATATACCATATCTTGTGTTTTGCCCAAGAGCAGAGCCGAACGATAGACAACATCTACCGAGTTGGCAAAGAAACACTGTGCGATAAGGAATTTGCTTGTTACGGCAGCCTGACCATCGCGGTCGTTATCTTTGGTCCAGAACAACCAGTCGCCATAGTGTGCATCGAAGTCGTTGTTCCACAACCAATCGCGGTCACGGCTGATACCGATAACATAGTCGGTCCAAGCCTTCATACTGTCGTACTGCTTTGCCAATATATCGACATCGCCATAAGCCATATAGTGCAACCAAGGAGTAACGGTAGCTGCATCTGCCCAACCGGTCGAAGCGGTGCGGTGGTCTTTATCAGGGAATGTGTCAGGGATGATTTTTGGCACACGACCATCGGCACGCTGATCGGCACGCAAATCTGCCAACCACTTGCGGAAGAATGTATCGACACGACCGAGGAATGTTGCGGTGCGGAAGAATACCTGTGCATCGGCAGTCCAACCCAGACGCTCGTCACGCTGTGGACAGTCGGTCGGAACATCCACGAAGTTGTCGTGGAAACCCCACCAGATGTTGCTTTGCAACTGATTGATTACGTCGTTTGACGACGAGAAGTGACCCACGTTGTCGAACGATGACCATACAGGAACGACCTCGAAATCTTCGAGATTAAGGTCGCCCTCAACACCCTCGACACGCAGATAACGGAAGCCGAAGAAGGTGTGGCGTGGCTCGAAGTAGTCCTCGCCGCCGCTCAACGTATAGGTGCTTGTGGCCTTCGCTTTGCGGAGGTTTACGGTGTAGATATTGCCGTGTTTGTCGAGAACCTCTGCGTGCGAAATCTTGACAACATCACCCGCTTTACCTCTCAAATTAACACGCTCCCAGCCGACAATGTTTTGACCGAAGTCCAAAACTTTCTCGCCCTTTGGGGTAACGATATATTTTACAGGTTTGATAACCTTGTACTGCTTTACAGGCTCGTTTATCGTTGCGATAATGTGGTTTTTCGGCATATCGAGAACGGTAGCCTTGCTCCAACCCTCGCCTTTGTAATTTACGGTTGTCCAGTTCTTGTCGTAGAGTCGTGCATCGATGCTCTGACCATCATAGATGTTCGCAAATACAATACCCGAAGCCTTTGCCGAAGTGTCGCTCATCATCCACTCCTCATCGCTCTTGATAATCTCGGTCGAACCATCGGTGTAGTGAATATGTATCTGCATAAGCAGAGCAACATCGCGACCATAGCGATAACGCTTCTTTACGTCGCCATAGTTCATACCTCCCGAATACCAACCCGGAGTAACAACGGCTGCAATAGCGTTTTTGCCCGGAACGAACATCTTGGTAACGTCGAATGCCTGATACTGAATGTGCTTGTTGTACGAAGTCCAGCCCGGAGTGAGTTCGTAGTCGCCTACACGCTCTCCGTTGATAAATGCCTCGTAGATACCGTGAGCGGTAATGTACGCAGTTGCACGAGCCACTCTCTTTTTGAGCGACATCTCGGTGCGAAGGTGTATAGGAGTAGGTTTTTCGCTCTCTACACCAATCCATTTAGCTTGCCAATCCTCCGTATTCAGACCTGTTGTCCAGACTGCGGTGTGGCGTTTCGAAGCCTTTTTTGTCTGATCCCAAACGCGAAGGCTCCAAGTGTAACGGCTGTCGGGTTTGAGGCTGCCCTCATATCGAACTTGTGTAGATTTGTCGGACTCTACCTTACCGCTGCTCCAAACT
>JAFVXS010000101.1 GCA_017501025.1 Alistipes sp. | reverse complement strand
GGGGGGTGGTTTGCCGCTTTGCGGCAACGGCTTCGCCGATAAGGTCGAGTAAGGTCAATTAAGGTCTTGTAGGGTCTTTTTTCGCCTTTGTCCCTCGCTTTTTGGTAGGACAGCTGGGACAAATAGGACATATAGGACAGCCGCTCTGCGGCTTTTTTCGCTTTGGTCGCTCTCCCTAAACTCCCTAAACTCCTTAAATTCCCTAATCTCCCTATTGCGGCGCTTTGGTCGCTTGTCGCCGCTGTGGTCGCTCTCCCTAAACTCCTTAAACTCCTTAAATTCCCTAATCTCCCTATTGCGGCGAGTGGCGAGCGGCGTGTAGTTTTTCCTCTCCTGCTCACTCTGTTAAGGCACAATTTTTGGCACATTCGGCGAACAATGTTGTGAATAAATGTGTAAATTTGCCGCATTAAAAGGTGCATTATGTCGGTACAAGAGGGTAGAGTTACAGAGCGGTTGTGGAACAGCAACTATTTGAAAGTTTGGGCGGCAAACTTCGTGATTTTCTTCTCGTTTATGCTGCTTACACCCCTTATGCCCTCCTATTTGAGCGATGTATTTGGGGCGGATAAACAGACCATCGGTATCGTTCTGTCGGGCTATACGCTTACGGCACTTTTGGTGCGAATGTTGAGTGGCTATATGGTCGATAGCTTTCCGCGACGTACGGTGTTGGTTGTGAGTTACGCCCTCTTTGCACTCTGTTTTGCGGGCTATCTTGTTGCAGGGTCGCTTCTGCTGTTTGCCATAGTGCGAACGCTGCACGGAGCACCTTTCGGGGCAACCACCGTATCGAACAGCACCGTAGCAATCGATGTGTTGCCATCGTCGCGACGTGCCGAGGGCATTGGCTACTATGGTTTGAGCAACAACCTCGCTACGGCAATCAGTCCCTCGGTGGCACTGCTCTTGTTCGGAGCATATTCGAGTTACGATATGCTCTTCTGGGTAGCTTTCATAATCGCTATGGCGGGTTTGGCCTGCACTTGGTCGGTGAAGTGCCGACCTCGCGAGTGCAAAAAGTGCGACCGCCGACTATCGCTCGACAGATTTCTGCTGTTGAAGGGGTGGCGAAACAGTATCTCGCTCATCTGCTATGCCTTTTCGTATGGTGTGCTGGCAACCTATATCGCCATATATGGCAAGGAGGAGTTGGGTATTACGGGTGGCACGGGACTCTTCTTTTTGCTGTTGGCGGTGGGTCTGATTTTGTCGCGTTTGGCGGGTAGTCGCACTCTGCGTCGGGGTCTTGTGGTGCAGAATGCCACCATCGGCACAGCGATATCGCTCTGTGGATATCTGTTGTTTGCCTCGCTGCACAATGTGTGGGGATACTACGGTGCGGCACTTATCATCGGTTTGGGTAATGGACATATGTTCCCTGCATTTCAGACTATGTATATCAACCTCGCCGAGAACTCGCAACGCGGTACGGCAAACTCCACGCTTTTGGTGTCGTGGGATATCGGCATCGGTCTCGGCACGTTGGTTGGCGGTATTGTGTCGGAGCACGTCGGCTACCACGCAGCATTTTGGGTAGCCTTTGCGGTTAATCTCTTCGGCACTGCAATCTTCCACCTGCTCGTACGAGGCTACTTCGAGCGGAATAAGTTGCGATAGAGTCACTTTTCGGGCGACCATCGGCACGAAAATAGTGGACAAATAGTCTCAAATTTTGAAAAATTTGCAGGTAATAGATATTTTTTCTTATCTTTGCACGTCGAAAGATGTCGGACCCATAGCTCAGTTGGTTAGAGCAGCGGACTCATAATCCGAAGGTCGTGGGATCATGCCCCTCTGGGTCCACCAAGCGAGAGCGGTTACCGTTGCGGTGACCGCTCTTTTTTGTATGCGACTGCTCCTCTCCCCATCTGTCGCCACCTCCGCAACTCAATGTGGGATAAATCGTGAAGTCGAAAAGCGGTATTCCATTTTGCAAAATTTGTAGTTTTCGTTTTTAGCGCATATATTTGCCTATATCAGTTTTGAAAATAACCTAAACACATTAACATTATGAAGAGAATACTCGTATTATTATCGGCTCTGTTTGTGACCGCATCGGTTGTGGCACAGGACTACACGACCTATTATCAGAGCGGTTCGGAGCCACAGACACTTATAGCATCGGGTTACTTGCGTATGTCACGCAAGGAGATTATCCTCCCGACGGTTGATGGCTATACCCCATACAAGGCCGATTTGCATATCCACAGCACCTATTCGGACGGTGTTATGAATATCAAGGGTCGTATGGAGGAGGCTTGGTGCGATGGTTTGGATGTGATTGCAATGACCGACCACCTCTCAATCAGACCTGTTGCCGATAAGGAGGGCGAAGTTACACCCGAGAGTGCAAAGGTAAAGCGTGGCACAAAACCGGCAAAGGCGGTCGAGAGTTCGATAGATGTTGCCAAGAGCTACGGTCTGCTTGTTATTCCGGGCGTGGAATTGACGGGCGACGGCGAGACACAGGGACACTATAACGCACTATTTATCAACGATATCAAGTCGGTTTATGACTATAAAGACATTCAGGCAGTTCGCAATGCTCGTCAGCAGGGTGCTTTGATTATGCACAACCACCCGGGTTGGCGACACAAGACAATGGAGATGAATGATGTGGAGAAGGCTGTCTATGCCGAGAATTTGATTGACGGTATTGAGTTGATGAATCAGGGTGCATACTATCCGGGAGTCTTCGAAATTGCCAAAAAGCACAACCTCTTCCTCGCATCGAACACCGACATTCACACCACAACGGCACGTGTATATCACGACAACGGTTTTCTGCGTAATATGACCCTTATCTTCGCCAAGGAGTGTACGTTGGAGGCTATGCGTGAGGCTTTGGAGTCTCGTCGTACGTTGGTTTATTCGTATGGTACGGTGGCTGGCGAGGAGTTGCTGCTCAAAGATTTCTTTGCTGCCTCGGTATCGACCAAACAGATCTCCGAAGATGCAAAGAAGAAGAGCCGCCGTGTGAAATTGACCAACAACAGCTCTATACCTTATACGTTGCGTGTAAGAAAGGGTAGCCCTGTGATGCTTCGTCCGATGTCATCGATTATCGTGACCGCACCGAAGAACAAACCGATATCTTGCACCGTGCTGAATATGCTCTGCGGAGCCAATCAGCACCCAGTGGTTGAG
>JAFVXS010000100.1 GCA_017501025.1 Alistipes sp. | reverse complement strand
GCTAACGAGTTCCTGACACGTGCAAATCTTATGCGTGCATACGATGACGAGTTCGATACTCCGATATATGTCGGCAAGCGTGTGGTCGTTGTAGGTGGCGGAAATGTCGCAATGGATGCGGTCCGTACAGCCAAACGATTGGGTGCTGCGGCAACTATCGTATATCGTCGTAGCGAGGTGGAGTTGCCTGCTCGTGTCGAGGAGGTGCACCACGCAAAAGAGGAGGGCGTAGAGTTCCGTATGCTTACCAATCCAACACGTATCAATGGTACCGAAAAGGGATGGGTTGAGTCGTTAAACTGCGTACAGATGGAGTTGGGAGATCCTGACGAGAGCGGACGTCGTTCGCCGGTTGAGGTTGCCGGCTCCGATTTTACCATCGAGTGTGATGTTGTGATTATGGCTCTTGGAACGTCGCCAAATCCGCTTATTGCATCGACTACCGATAATCTCGAAACCAATCGTCGTGGCTGTATTGTTGCGGATGACAGTGGTGCGACTTCACGTCGTGGAGTCTTTGCCGGTGGCGATACCGTAACAGGTGCTGCAACGGTGATTTTGGCTATGGGTGCAGGTCGTCGTGCAGCGAAGGCTATCGATGAGTATATCAAGAGTCTGTAATCGGAGTAGATACCATAAACGGAGCACTCTAACGAGGTGATTTCTGCGTTACACTCGCCCTTAAATCCTAATAGAAAGAAGCTGTCTAACAAGGTGATTTCGGCGTTACACTCGCCCTCAAAATGCTCACATACGTCGAGTATGCTCCGCTTTTTTGGGCTTCGCAAGCCTTGAAATCCCTCTTGTTATACAACTTCAAACAAAAAGAGGGTGTCTAAAAAACTTGTTAGACACACCCTTTTTTTATGTGATATGACTATTTGATGTCGAACAACAGCTCGAAATCATCCACCCACATTATCGAATTTGTACTACCTACGAAGTAGTCGCCAAAACGAGAACCGGAGCAGACGATAATGATATGTGTCGGCTCTTTGTCGAAAGTGCGATATTCGAGCGGAATATTGAACTCAAACCAATCACGCGATTCGTCGAAACGAAGCTCTCCCCACGCAATGATATTTGGGTTTGACGATGTGAAGAATGTCGATTCGTCGCGAGTATCCACCAATACCGGCGATGTAGGTGTTCCTCCATAAACATTGTGGTCCCAATCGCCGAGTGCGATGTATATCGAGCCGCTATCGTTATCACCCTTTGCAGGAGTCTTTCCTGCGGTAATATTGTTAGGCACACAATCGACAATGCCCATATTGTAGCGAGCCCAGCCCCTCAAAGCCGTAGGACGTAACGTAAACGGACGACCGAACAGCACCAAACCGTTAGTGCCGACAATGCGGTCAAATTCGCCGGCAAAGAGGTTACCTGCAGCAAATTTACCGATACCCATAACGCTTGCCTTCTGTGACCATAGTTGAGCACATTGTCCTGTATGACCCTCCGGAAGAGTACCCGTGTGAGGTGTCGTAAGGTTTATACCTGCGATTTTTGATGCAGGATTACCTGTTCCCCACCACATATTATCTTGGTTCATATACGGATAATAGACATCGCCCGTATAACTCCACTCCTCGAACGAAGCATTTGGCAACACAAAGACCTTCGAGGTGCTGACCTCTCGAATCTCTGAACGCTGTTCGCCCTTGTCGGAGATGGTATATCCGATTACTTCATATTGTGTTTCGGGTGTCAGAT
>JAFVXS010000099.1 GCA_017501025.1 Alistipes sp. | reverse complement strand
TTGCTTCCGCAGGGTGGCAACCTTTTTTGTTGTTGTACAAGGGGATATATCGCAAATAGAAGCAATAAAATAGGCGTATGCGATTTTGCATACGCCTATCGTTTATATGATTGAAATTTTAGAAGCTGTACTCCTCGATAGATGTTGCGTAACTGCTCCAATACGCTTTTGCTTTATAAGCATTGATTATGCTATCATCGTCGCTTGCAGGAACATAAATTTTACGACCAGAAGCATTATTATGAAATACATCATTGGCACCCAGGGTCGGCGGAGTTGTCGGTTTGCAATAGACCTCTTTCAGCGAGGTGCATCTACTGAATGCACCACTTTCAATCGAAGTAACGCTATCGGGAATTGTTATACTTGTCAGCGAAGTGCAACCATAGAATGCACCAACTCTAATCGAAGTAACGCTATCGGGGATGGTTATACTTGTCAAACTGCTGCACTCATAGAATGCTTGAACTCTAATCGAAGTAACGCCATCGGGAATAGTTATATTTGTTAGATTGCTACAAAAGGCGAATGTATGATCGCAAATCGAAGTTACGCCATCAGGAATAGTGTATGATGTTAAACCACTTGGTGCAAATGCTACTGATTTGCCATTAACAATAAGACAACGATTATCAGCAGAAGCAAATTTGCCATAAAAAGCGGTCAGATTACTACATTTATTGAATGCCGTACTTCCAATCGAAGTAACGCTATCAGGAATAGTGATGCTTGTCAGACCGCTGCAATCACGGAATGCACTACCTCCAATCGAAGTAACGCTATCAGGAATGGTTATACTTTTCAGGCTGCTATAACCCCAGAATGCATGCCCAATCGAAGTAACGCTATCTGGAATGGTATATGTTGTTAAACCGTTTGGTGCAAATGCTACTAATTTGCCATCAACTATAAGACAACGATTATCCGCAGAGGCAAATTTACCGTAAAATGCTGTCAGACTGCTGCACTCACAGAATGCTCCCTCTCCAATCGAAGTAACGCTATCGGGAATAGTTATACTTATCAGGCTGCTGCAACCCCAGAATGCATCATTCTCAATCGAAGTAACGCTATCTGGAATAGTGATGCTTGTTATGCTGCTGCAACCATAGAATGCATAATCTTCAATCGAAGTAACACTATCGGTAATGGTTATATTTGTTAGATTGCTACAAAAGGCGAATGTAGAATACCCAATCGAAGTAACGCTATCGGGAATTGTTATACTTGTCAGGCTGCGGCAATATTGGAATGCCTCCCTTCCAATCGAAGTAATATCGCCATCAAATTTAAGCACCCAGCACTCTTTCTCTGCATCGTAGGTATTTGATACTATATTTGCTCCAAAAGCATCAGTTTTATAAGGAGTCGTTGCCTCTGTTGTCGAGCCGTTGATGTACCAAATCTCGTCGTTCAAGGGCTTTATTTCCTCGATTGCATCAGCGTAATCTTTCCAACCATCAGCGGCTTTATAAGCATTGATAATGCTGTCATCATCCGATGCAGGTACATAGATCTTTCGACCCTCTGCATTGTTGTTGAACATGTTGCTTCCTCCCGCAGGCGGAGTTGTAGGTTTGCAATATACCTCTTTCAGCGAAGGGCAACCATAGAATGCTACCCCTCCAATCGAAGTAACACTATCGGGAATGGTTACACTTGTCAGGCCGTCGCAAGCAGAGAATGCGTTACTTCCAATCGAAGTAACGCTATCGGGAATGGTTATGCTTGTCAGGCTGGTGCAATCCATGAATGCTGCCTTTCCAATCGAAGTAATACTATCGGGAATGGTTATACTTGTCAGGCTGTCGCAATCAATGAATACAAATTCTCCAATCTCAGTAACGCTATCGGGAATGGTATATGTAGAACCGGAGGCATGTGCATACGCTACAATGGTATTATCCTGTATCAGACAACAATTATCCGCCGAAGCAAATTTACCATAAAACGCTTTTAGACTGCTGCAATAAGCAAACACCTTTCCAATCGAAGTAACGCTATCTGGAATGGTTATGCTTGTCAGGCTGTCGCAAAAATAGAATGCTGCATGTCCAATCGAAGTAACACTATCACCAATGGTTACATTAGTCAGAGCTTCGCAAGCATTGAATGCACGTGGTCCAATCTCAGTAACGCTATCAGGAATGGTTATGCTTGTCAGGCTGCGGCAATAATAGAATGCATCTTCTCCAATCGAAGTAACACTATTGCCAATGATTACACCTGTCAGTGCTTTGCAACAATAGAATGCATAATCTCCAATCGAAGTAACGCTATCGGAAATGGTTGCACTTGTCAGGTTGCTGCATTTATAGAATGCTTTCTCTCCGATCGAAGTAACCGCACCATCAAATTTAATTACCCACTGCTCTTTGTCAGCATCGTATGTATTCGATACAATATTTGCTCCAAAAGCATCGGTTTTATTTGGTGTTGTCGCCTCGGTGGTAGAGCCGTTGGTGTACCAAATCTCGTTATTTTTAGGTCTTGGGCCTCCACCATAAACCTCAAATGCAGACATTGATTTAACACCATTACGCTCTATTGTCTGTTTTTTGGTTGTCGATTTAATGGTCTCTCCGCCCAATGTATTAGTTATGGTCAGCGTAAATCCTCCCTCAAAGATAGTCGGAGGTACAACAAGCCAGAAAAGAGTCGGGTTTGCCTCGTCAGCACTCAACTCTACGCCATCGCCACAATCCAACGTAATAGTTTGCGAGCCCTCCTCGCTCATCGTAATTGCCGGAAGATAGCCATATTTAGCCTGCACGGTGGCTACGCCTGCCAACACCTCCTCGTTATTACCGACCAATTCGATGCTCTTAACAGAAACACCCTCGCCATACAACTTCACGACAAGGTAGCCACCCAAGTTGCGGAATGGAAGAAAACGGCTCGAACTACTCTCCGATGCCGCTACCATTGTGTTGGCTCCTCGACCAAACGAGTTTTCGGCATATTGTTGTACGGCGGGCATCTCGACAGTTAGCACCTCCTGATTGCTCAATCGGGTCGATGCAAGATAGGGATATACAGCATAGTTGGTCGATACCTGATTACCCGTAACCCAACTATCCGATGGTACAGCGTTGAATCCGCCCGAATTGTCACCCGTCTCGCCCGCAAAAGCAAACTCCTCATTCAGAGTTGTACGGAACAACGAAATGCGGTCATCGGCGTGCCACAACAACTTAATATCTTCATCAATATAGGTACGCGACAACTCCTCAAAATCGGCAAACGAGGCATAAAACGTCTCGTTTAACATAGGAAGTACAACCTCGTCTTTCTCTTCGTGGTTTGTACAACCAACCATCGCAAATGCAATGACTAAAAGTGTAAAAATCTTCTTCATAAAATCGATGTTTTTTGAATTACCACTCGGTGTCGCCCTCTGGAAGTTGTGGGTTTTCGCCAGGATTTGTCGGATTTGGGTCAACCCCTCCTAACTCTGTTCCAATAAATCCCTGTTCGACACACGTTTCGTTTACCTCGATTTCGGGGGCGAGGTAGTAGCCCATCTGTTCAATTGATTGCATATGCTTTTATGTTTTGAGTTAATAAATTCAGCTCAAAACCATACGCTCCTATATGGTGGGTTAATAAAATAAGAAAGTGTGGAGCAGATTTCGTTTATCTTTTGGAGGCTCTGGTAAGCCCGGAACAAATAAACAATACCCCACACTCGTATCAATCTACAAGAATGGGGTATAACACCCCTATTGAAGAGTCAATACGGAGTGACGAGTGTGATTGCTTTCCCTTGTTCCTTGAAATTTACCAGATTTCCAAAAGGGATAAAAGCGAAAACACTTTCATCAAAATATGTCTGCCGAAGGCAATGCCTACGACACCGCAAAGTTAGAAATTTTTTCTCAAAAACAATCAACCTCAAAGAAAAAAACAAAATCCGACCTATCGAATAACCTATCTGTCTCACCTATTCGCTCCATCCGTTCGCATCGCGACTTTGGCGTAGTTATTGCTGTTTGGGAGCGAGTAACGAACAAATAGAAAAGCATTATGGTACAGAAAAAGAGTTCAACTTTCAAGTTGAGTGTCACCACACTCGCTATTATGAACATTACGGCGGTCGTAAGTCTGCGAGGATTGGCTGCCGAGTCGATTTACGGTCTCTCGTCGGCGTTTTACTACCTCTTTGCAGCAGTGGTTTTCCTGATTCCTACTGCGATGGTTGCTGCCGAGTTGGCGGCGATGTTTTCCGACAAGCAGGGCGGTGTATTTCGCTGGGTTGGCGAGGCTTTCGGAGCAAGGATGGGCTTCCTTGCGATATGGTTGCAGTGGATTCAGAACACCATTTGGTTTCCGACGGTGCTGACATTCGGTGCGGTGTCGATAGCCTTTATAGGTGCCGACCAGACGCACGATATGGCACTGGCATCGAACAAAGCCTTTACGCTGATTACGGTCTTGGCAATCTATTGGGTAGCCACCTTTATCTCGTTGCGAGGCTTGGATTGGGTTGGCAAAATCAGCAAGTGGGGCGGCATTATAGGCACAATCATCCCTGCGGCATTGCTGATTGTTATGGGTATTATCTACATTGCTACGGGCGGACACAACAATATGGATATGAGCCAGAGTTTCTTCCCCGATTTGAGCCACTTCAACAACCTTGTACTTGCCAGCAGCATATTCCTCTTCTATGCTGGTATGGAGATGATGGGTATTCACGTTATGGATGTCGATAACCCTCGTCGCAACTACCCCAAAGCGATAATTATCGGCTCGATAGTGACCGTTGCAATCTTCATTTTGGGAACATTCTCGTTGGGCTTTATTATCCCATCGAAAGAAGTTTCGCTCACACAGTCACTTCTTATAGGTTTCGACCGCTACTTCGACTATCTGCATCTGTCGTGGGCAAAACCCGTAATTGCCATTGCCCTGATGTTTGGAGTTCTGGCAGGTGTGCTGACGTGGGTTGCAGGTCCTTCGAAGGGTATCTATGCTGTTGGTCGTGCAGGCTATCTGCCACCGATGTTGCAACGCACCAACTCGCGAGGTGTGCAACGCAATATTCTGCTTACGCAAGGCTTCTTGGTGACACTATTGTCGCTGCTCTTCGTGGTTATGCCTACCGTGCAGTCGTTTTACGAAATTCTGTCACAGATGACCGTTTCACTCTATCTCATTATGTATATGATGATGTTTGCCGCAGCCATCACCCTGCGATATAAGATGCCCGCAACCGAGCGACCATTCCGCTTGGGAGGCAACGCCCTGATGTGGCTTATTGCGGGAGTTGGTTTTTGTGGCTCGCTGCTCGCCTTCGTTTTGAGTTTTATTCCGCCCGCACAGATTCCGACAGGCAGCCCTACGATTTGGGTTTCGGTTATTGTCGTCGGTTGCATTGTGCTGATTGCCGTTCCGCTGATTATCTATGCGATGCGAAAGCCATCGTGGCATAGTCGTGAGAGCAGCGATGCATTTGCCCCATTCCATTGGGAGCAATCCGAAAAAACTGTCAAAAAGTAGTGCCGGCACTTGCACACAACACCATCAGCCCCAAATTTCGGGGCTGATGACTTTTTATACCCAATTTGGTTTATGACGTAAACCAAAAACAAGAGTCAAATGGATTACATCGCGATTTTGGTTTATGGCGTAAACCAAAACCACAGGCAAACCACGCTGTAATAGCGAATATGGTTTATGGGATAAACCAAAAGCAGAAGCCAAATGGGTTACCTCGCGAATATGGTTTATGATATAAACCTCACAAACAACCCCGAGTCCGCCAACACGATTTTGGTTTATGGCATAAACCAAAAACACAGGCAAAAAAACGAGCAGCTGATAAGGTTTACAGTATAAACCTCGATAAACCTCGTTATTCTCTAACAACTGCTGATACGCAATGTGAGTCACAAAAAAATATCCCCGACCACAAAGTCGAGGATATTATTATTCAGGGGCGACCTATTACAGCGACTCCAACGAGAATGCAGTCATTGCAAAACCTCCATCGTGGTAGAGATTCTGCATAGTCACCTTACGGGTCAAATCCGAGAAGAGCGTAACTATATAGTTGGCACAATCATCTGCCGAAGCGTTACCCAACGGTGCTACTCCATCGGCATAGTCATACATTCGCTGCATACCCTCGATACCCGAGCCTGCCGTAGTCATTGTTGGCGATTGCGACACGGTATTGATTCGCACGTGACGCTCACGTCCGTAAATTGCTCCGAAACTACGAGCAATACTCTGCAACATAGCCTTTGCCTCCGCCATATCGCTATACCCCACCACTGCACGCTCGGCAGCAAGATAGGTCAGTGCGACAACCGATGCCCAATCACGCAGAGCATCTTTTGCGTGTAGCACCTGCAAAATCTTATGAAACGAGAGGGCTGACACATCGAGCGTCTTTGACATATAGTCATAATTGAGTGCCGTATATGGAATCTGTTTACGAATGTTTGGTGACATTCCGACCGAGTGCAAAACAAAGTCGAAACCTCCGCCAAAGTGTTCCAAACAGCCATCCACCAAACGCTCGATATCCTCAACATCTGTTACATCGGCTGCAATAACGGGGGCATTGATACGCTCCGAAAGAGTATTTATAGCACCCATTCGCACCGCAACAGGCGAATTAGACAGCACAATTTCGGCACCCTCTTCGGCTGCTCGTTCGGCGACACGCCAAGCGATAGATTGCTCATTGAGAGCACCGAAGATGAGACCTCGCTTACCCTTTAACAGATTATATGACATTCTGCGAACTATTAAGAAATCGTTTGGACCGTGATGGGACTAATCCTCATCCATTCCGCCATCATCCGAAGGGTCGTCGTCGAGTTCATCGGCACCCTTCAAATCGTCATCGTAGTAATCCTTATCGTCATCGTCGTCGGTTGCATCGTCAATCTTGACGTCGATTTTGACAAGATAGCTCACCTCCTCGGTCTCAAATGGCACAGCGTAGAAAAAATCTCCGTTAGGCTTATCTATACGCATCATCACATCCGAATAACCGGCAGGATACTCCGCACGCAGTTGCTCCTGCAACTCGACCGGAAGATTATTGAAACTTACTACTAATCTCTTCTTTGTGTTTGGTGTCATAAAAAGTATTGTTCTGAAATTTTGTGTAAGTATAAGCAAAAAAATCTTACAACAAGCCATCTGCGATTTTTTTTTCATTTTTTTTATTTTTATTGCTCTATTCCCAACAAAATGTGTATCTTCGTGCGGGTTATTATATGTATATGGTATCGCAAAACGAAATAGAGAGACAAATCTGTGAGTTGCGGCAAAAGTTGCACCTCCACAACCACAAGTACTACGTCGAAAATTCGCCCGAAATATCGGATTTCGAGTTCGACGCAATGATGCGACAGTTGCAGGATTTGGAGGCAGCCCATCCCGAATTTGCCGACCCGACATCGCCAACGTTGCGTGTCGGCAGCGATATCACCAACACATTCCAAAGCGTAAAGCACCGCTTTGCGATGCAGTCGCTATCGAACACCTATTCGAGCGAAGAGTTACGCGAATTTGTCGAACGCATCGAGCGTGAAGTGGGCGAAGCGGAGTTTGTCTGCGAATTGAAATTCGACGGAACAGCAATATCGCTCACCTACGAAAAGGGGCAACTTGTGCGTGCCGTAACACGTGGCGACGGAGTACAGGGCGACGACGTAACGGCAAACGTGCGAACTATCCGCTCCGTGCCGTTGCAGTTATTGGGCGAAGGCTATCCCGAACTATTCGAAATTCGGGGCGAGATACTTATGCCGTATGCAACATTCGACCGCCTGAACCTCGAACGTGAAGCTGCCGGCGAACCACTCTTTGCCAACCCTCGAAATGCCGCTGCGGGAACTCTCAAACAGCAAAACTCACATATCGTGGCACAACGCGGACTCGACTGCACCCTCTATCAGATTGCGGGCGACAATCTGCCGTTTGCAACCCATTGGGAGAACTTGTGTGAGGCTCGAAAGTGGGGCTTCAAGATATCGGACAAGATGCAGCTCTGCAACTCGATAGAGCAGATTGAGCAATACATCACATATTGGGATACCGAGCGACACAATTTAAGTGTTCCGACCGACGGTGTCGTTATCAAACTCAACGACTTTGCGAAACGTCGCCAGATGGGAACAACCGCCAAATCGCCACGCTGGGCAGTTGCCTACAAATTCAAAGCAGAGCAGGCTCTGACCCGCCTTAACAGCGTCGATTTTCAGGTTGGTCGTACAGGTGCAATAACCCCCGTAGCAAACCTCGACCCCGTACAGTTGGCAGGCACAACCGTACGTCGTGCATCGCTGCACAATGCCGAGCAGATTGCACTGCTCGATATCCGGCTGGGGGATATGGTATATGTCGAAAAGGGTGGCGAAATCATCCCGAAAATTACAGGCGTGGAGCTATCACAACGTCCAACCGATAGCCGTCCGTTTCAATATATCGAACAATGTCCCGAATGTGGCACCCCGTTGGTACGATTCGAAGGCGAGGCGAAGCACTACTGCCCTAACCAAAACCACTGCCGACCTCAAATTCTCGGACGCATAATTCACTTCATACGTCGCAAAGCACTCAACATCGACGGTCTTGGCAGCGAGACGGTCGAGTTGTTGTTCGAGAGCGGAATGATTGCAAATGCAGCAGACCTCTACTCGCTTCGGGCTATGGATATTGCCACATTGCCGCGATTGGGCGAAAAGTCTGCCGAGAATATACTGCACAGCATCGAACAATCACGCAACGTTCCGTTTCATCGCGTATTATTCGGCTTGGGAATACGGTTTGTGGGCGAAACCACTGCAAAGTATCTCGCAGCACATTTCCGCACAATCGATGCACTGATGGAGGCATCGCACGAAGAGCTATGCGAAGCGGAAGAGGTTGGCGAGAAGATTGCCTACTCTATCCGAGAGTACTTTGCCGACGAGGGTAATCGTCAGATTATAGAACGACTGCGTAGTGCCGGATTGCAATTCGAGCAACAAAACGTAGAGCAGCAATCGGATCTGCTGTCAGGCAAAAACATCGTCGTATCGGGCAAATTCTCACACTTCTCACGCGAGGAGATAAAGGCACTTATCGAGCAGCACGGAGGTCGCAATCAATCGGCCGTTGCAGCAAATACAGATATTCTTGTAGCGGGCGAAAATATGGGTCCTGCAAAGTTGCAAAAGGCTCAAAAACTTGGCGTTAAGATGATTAGCGAAGAGGAGTTAATAGAGCTGCTCGGCAATAAAATCATAGAGCAAAACGTTGTTAAGGCAGACGACGACAAACTGCCCCCACAAGCAGAGCAGACCCCTAAAACGGAGAGCGTTACACAAGGCTCGCTATTTTAGTCTGTCGCCTGATAATTTTAGAGTATGGATATGAACAATAGAGAACTATTTCGTGGCACAGGTGTAGCACTGATTACACCGATGATGGCAAACGGCAGTATAGATTTTGCAGCATTGGCTCGAACAGTTGAACGACTTATCGAGGGCAATGTCGATTATATTCTCACATTGGGAACAACATCCGAAAATCCGACACTTACCGCAGCCGAACGTCAAGCCGTAATGCGATTCGTTCGCGACCGTGTGGCCGGCCGTGTACCTCTTATGGTGGGCCTTGGCGGCAACTGCACTGCATCGGTTATCGAGACTATGCGTAGTTGGGATTTTACGGGCTATTCTGCAATTTTGAGCGTAAACCCATACTACAATAAGCCAAATCAGGAGGGTCTGTTCCGCCACTTTATGGCACTTGCCGAGGTTGCTCCGCTTCCAATCGTACTCTACAACATTCCGGGACGTACGGGTGTCAATATGTTGCCCGAAACGGTTGCCCGATTGAGCCACGCAAGCGACCGTTTTATCGGCATTAAAGAGGCATCGGGCAACATAGAACAGATGGAAGAGATTTGCCGACTACTACCAGACTTCTTGGTTATTAGTGGCGACGATGCATTGACCGTCGAGTGTATCAAACGTGGTGGATGCGGCGTACTGTCGGTAGCGGCACACCTCTATCCGCAACAGATAAGCGACCTGACACATCTTGCTCTGGATGGCAAAATCGACGAAGCACACGCTGCAATGGAGCGACTCTTGCCGATTATCGACTCATTGTTTGCCGAGGGCAACCCCGTAGGCGTAAAGAGTGCTTTGGCAATCAAAGGCGTATGCGAGGCAACCGTACGTCTGCCGCTTGCAGAGGCATCCGACGCTCTTGTGCAGCACCAAAAACAACTTATCAACCAATACGAAGCCGACACAAAAGCTTAACAAACGAGAATGAAATTTATCACACACATACGCTGTATGCTGCTTGTTGCAATGTTGCTCTGCTGCAACTACTCCGCACAGTCGCAAACTCCGAATAACGACCTGCTGTTCGAGGCGATAAACAACAACGCATCGCCATACTACTATCCTAATCTGATGATGAGGTATCAGGCGGGCGAAGAGCTTACTGCCGACGAGTATCATCACCTCTACTACGGATTTGCATTTCAGCAGGCCTATCGTCCATTGCAGGAGAATCGAGGGATGACGCAGGTGCAGAACATTATGTCGCGCCTATCAATCGATACGCCATCCGTAATGGATATCGACCAACTTATCGCTGCTTGTTCGGAGGCTATGGAGATGGACCCATTTTCGCCCAAGTTGCTCAATATTATGGCTTACGCCTACGGCACAGCAGGCGACAAAAAACGCGAAAAGGCATACGTCGCCCACCTCAACGGCATTCTCAACTGTATCGCACAATCTGGTACGGGACTCAAAGAGCGTGAGCCGATGCATATCATTATGTTCTCGCACGCTTTGGACTATATCGCAGCCAAAGATTGGAACTATCGCAAAGCCCGAATTATCAGTCGCACGGTTGAATATGTCCCATTCGAGCGAAGCCACAACCGCATAAAGGGCTACTACTTCGATTACAGCCGCATATACTGGAACAAGCCGGAGGGTTACACCTTCAAACGTGACCGAACCTGGCAAATAAACAATATGAAACCAAGAGAGTATAAATAGAATGAAGCAACTTTTGAAATATATCGCCATCGGTGCAATTATTCTGAATTTTGCCGCAGCCTGCACACAGAGCAACCCCGCTCCGCAAGGCTCCCTTACAATCACATCAGGAATTGACGACAACGAGTTGATTGTCGATGGTATGGAGGGTAATTCCGTAGAGTTTCGAATTACCGCAAAAATGGCGTGGGAGGTGTTGCCTACCGAGGGTGTGACGTTCTCTCCGACGAGTGGCGATGCAGCTACGGATATAAAGATTACGGCCACAAGCCAACAGTCGAACAACTCACTCGACAGAGTTCGATTGGGCGATGTTGTCTTCCGACTCGGCACAACACGTTTTGTCGGCATTACGGCATATCAAGCCCCACAAATCATCTTCAAAGAGGCAGAACGCAACATCTCGATAGCTGCCAACAAAGGGGCTCAAACCGTCTGCGATTTCAGTTGCCCGACCAGCGATTTCGACATTGAGACCAATGGCGAAATCTATGCCACCGTATCGGTAACGGACTCTTTTAAGGGTTTGTACCGACTTATAGTGACAGCACAAGCCGACAACGCTTCGAACGACACCGCAGCAATAGGCTCCGTATCGTTTAAGGTCAAAGGCGTCGCACAAAAGGGTCAGTTGGAGGTCATACAGCAGAGTGCCATCAGTTTCAACCGTTCGCGTATCCTTATGAACGGAGATGTGGGTAGCGAATACACTATCGCACCACTATCGCCATTTGCCTGCACTGTTTCGACCACAAGTTCGTCATTCTCGGCTCAATGCAATGCCGACAATACAATCACCCTGAAAACCACCGCTGAAAATAGTTCTGACGAGGAGCGTAAGGTTGGAAAAGTCATCGTTTCGTTGCGAGATTACCCATCGTGCAGCACCGAAATCGATGTATGGCAACACGCCGCACAGTGCAAAGAGACTCTGCTATTCTACTATCTCGGCACATCGTTGCGGAGTTACTTCCTGACCAACCTCGATATGGTTGAGAGGGCTTTGAAAGGGCAACCTTCGTCAAAACGCATAGTCACTCTATTGCAGACATCGGCAAACAGAGCCGAGTTGTATGAACTCTATTACGACCGTTTCGACGAGGTTACATACCGCAATTTTATCAAAGAGATAGCGTTGCCTGCAACCTACACATCTTCGATGTTGGCAGAAGTTTGGGGCGAGATGATGAATGTAGCACCTGCAAAAGAGTACTCACTGATTGTCGGCTCACACGGATTGGCGTGGATTCCGAAGGAGAGCACTTCGCCAAGCACACCTCTCTCCGCATCGCAGTTCGTCGAGTATTGGCAACCTCTGCCACAATCGGAGCCGGTGCGTTTTATAGGCGAGGGAAATGCTCGCACACAGATTAACACCACAGAGATAGCCGAGGCTGCATCGATTCTCGAAATGGCGTTCCGATACATCATATTCGATGCCTGCTATATGTCCAATATCGAGTCGGCATACGATATGCGTAATGCAGCCAAATACATTCTTGCATCGCCTTGCGAGATTTTGGCTCGTGGTCTGCCATACAACACCATCGTACCTATAATGCTCGGCAACGACGATACACAGCAGATGTTGGATCGGGTTGCAAAGCGTTTTGTCGATGAGACTATGGCTGCCGAATCGGGTCGTATTTCGGCTTGTACGGCAGTTGTGAAATGCGACGAATTGGAGGCATTGGCAACTTCGTTTAAGCAGGTATATAAGAGCATACCCGCAAACTTTGACACCTCTAATTTACAGGCGTATGACGGCATCAACGCGTGGTCGCACCCTAAACACAACTTCTTCGATTTGATGGATTTTGCAAAGCAGGGTTGCACCGACACGAATGCAGTGGCGGCATTTGAAAAGTGTTTCGACAAGTGCGTATCGTCGCTATATCACACACCTTCGTTCTACTCGGCATACAACAACGATATGAACGATATCCTACGCTATTGGGGCATAACAACCTCGTTGCCTATCCTCTGCGACCCTTCGGGCTTGTAGGAGACGGCTCAAAAGTTGCAGCAGACTGCGTGGTATAAGGCTATTACCGAGTAGCGATAGCGGAGAGGCGAGCAAATAAAAATTGGGGTTGGCAATCACTGCCAACCCCAACTCTTTTTACGATATCGTGACGACTACTCCTCGTAAGCGTCGCGCTTCATCTTCCACATAGGGACGAAAATCAACGCACCAACGACAGCCATTGCAACCATTGCTACGAAGACACCGTGCCAGCCCCACTTCGAATCGGCGATAAGACCAAAGCCCCAACCCGAAACCAATACGCTGACATAGCTTACAAAGCCGATAAGACCATTTGCGGTAGCCGAAGCCTTGCGAGTTGCGTGGTTCGATGCGATAACACCGATAAGAGCCTGTGGGCCATAGATAAACATACCTGCCAAAGCCAATACCAGAAGAAGTACGAGCGGAGTAGCACCTGCGGTCTGCAAGCCGATAAAGCCCAATACAGCAACCAATGCACCCAACATACAGAAGAGACAAGTACGGGTAGCACGACCACCGAATACCTTATCGCTAATCCAACCTGCTGCCAACATTCCGACAACACCGAATATCTCGAAGATAATCACTGTCCAACCTGCCAACTCGGCGGTCATATGGCAATGCTCACGCAAGAATGTAGGACCCCAATCCAATACGGCAAAACGGATGATATAGACGAAGAAGTCGGCAACTGCCAATGCCCAGATAACAGGGTTCTTCCAAACGTGCTTCATAATGAAAGCATTGATCTCCTCTTTGCTCTCCTTTGGAGCCTCTTCGCCACCTTCATTACCCTCCGACAACTCCGGAAGACCTACCGATTTAGGGGTGTCACGCAAAATCCAAGCGGTAACAACTACACCTACACCAGCGATGATTGCAGGGATAAGGAATGCCCATTGCCAAGCACCTACGTTCTGTGCAGCAGTCATTACAGCAGGATCTGTAATCTCCTTGCCGAGGTTGTCTGCGATGGTCTTAACCATTACAGGGTCACCCGACATATCTGAAAAAAAGTTGG
>JAFVXS010000098.1 GCA_017501025.1 Alistipes sp. | reverse complement strand
TTGTAAAGGAACGCGATGCGTTAGGCTCAAACTCCACTGTGCTACGCCCTGCCGAACTGCGCACAATGCCCTCACGCGCCGAAATCTCGCGGTCGAGCAGTTGGCGGTAAAGGCTCACAATATTGCGGACATAGGTGCGGTCTTTCAGCCTGCCCTCGATTTTGAACGAGGTGATACCCTCGTCAATCATCTCGCCCAAGCGAGCCGAGAGGTCGAGGTCACGCACCGAAAGAAGGTGTTTGCTCTTGATAATTGTTTCGCCCTTGTCGTTGCACAAATCGTACTCCAAGCGGCACGGCTGGCTACACTCGCCACGGTTGCCACTGCGCTCCGAGGTTGAGCGCGAGAAGAAGCAACGACCACTCTGCGATACGCAAATTGCACCATGCACAAACGCCTCCAACTCGATGGTTGTTGCTTGGCGAATTTCGCGAATCTGCTTTTTCGAGAGCGAGCGCTCTAATATAGCCCTCGAAAAGCCCACTTCCTCGAAAAATCGCACCTTTTCTGCCGTTACGCAGTTGGTTTGTGTCGATGCGTGCAACTCTATCGGCAATCCCATACGGCAGTATGCCATATCCTGCACGATAAGTGCATCAACGCCTGCATCAATCAGCGCAAGAGCCTGACGGCGAGCCTCCTCCAACTCGTTGTCGAAGAGTAAGGTGTTTAGTGTGGCGTAGACCTTTACGCCGTAGCGATGGGCATACTCAGCAACTCTCGCAATATCCTCTACGGAGTTGGTTGCCGAGTGGCGTGCGCCGAACTTGCCTGCGCCGATATATACGGCATCGGCACCGCAGTCGATAGCATCAACTGCCGTGTCGAAATCTTTTGCCGGTGCAAGAAGCTCAATTTTACGCATTCTATCCATTTTGAATAGTGCAAAGTTAAGAAATTAGATGAATAAATAGTGACTCTAACACCGCTTTTTTGATGCGTTTGGGTAAATACCTGATTTGTAGTTGAATATTTTTGCTGCAAAGTAAAAAATAACTACCTTTGCCCCCGCAAATATTATACTTATGAAAAATCTGAAACATCTATTAGTTGCTCTTCTTGCTATGGGAGCAATTGGTTGTACGACAGACACTGTCGAAAACGAAATTAACCCTATGCAGGGAACAACTATCTTGAATGTGGATATATCCAATCCGCAGACCAAAGTAGGACTTGGTGAGAAGGGTGAGGATGGTAAATACCTGATGCATTGGTGCAGTGGAGATAAAATCTCGGTAAATGGGAATATCTCTGAGGAGGCCGTGATAAATCCGGATAACACCTGCTCTGCACAGTTTGAGTTCAAGAGCGCTGTACTTAACTATCCGTACAATGTTCTATATCCGGCATCTACGGATGGCACGGTCGAGTTTGCTACTACACAAAACTATGTGGAGGGTACATTTGAGTCGGGAGCGGCTCCTCTCTATGGTGTAGTGGCGAATAAGGGCGAAAAGATTCGATTGAACCACCTCGGAGGTGTGCTTCGTTTCAACTTCTTGGGAGCCAATGATGATACAACCCTCGAAAGTATGACTGTTAGCGTAGAGGAGGGCTATATCGCAGGTACATTTGCTGTGGATTTTGCAACGGGAGCGCTCACTCCTCAGGGGTCGGCGACTTCGACTTTGGAGTACCTGTTTGGTGACGGATTGACGTTGTCACAGACCGAAACAAAGTCGTTCTATGTTGTGTTGCCGTGCGGAAATTTTGGTGTGTGCAGCATTGAGTTGCGTACGGCAAAAGGTGGTCGTATGGAGGTGCGCTTCAAT
>JAFVXS010000097.1 GCA_017501025.1 Alistipes sp. | reverse complement strand
TTGGTTGCGTGTAAGGGCTTGGAACCACTGTGCCTTAAACTTCCACTTGTGGAACTCAATCCAACGCCAACGATCCTGTTCAGGCAACTTCTTGTCGGCGTAGTCCTTGCCATCCCAAGCCGAGAATGGAGGGGTAAACTGCACCGAGAGCGAGATATCCGAACCACGACGTGGATAGATTGGCTGGTCGGTAGAGTTACGCGACAACGACAGACGAAGAGCGAGCGTGTTGGCGTTACCGTTCTCCATAATGAACGATGTGTAACCCTTCAAATCGTAACGCTGATACGACAACTCGGCATAGAGTTGGAAGTATGGGTCAGGCCACGACAGACGCTTGCCAAATCCGACAGCGATACCGTACGAGCGGAAGTATGTCGTAGGAGTTTGCCAAATGTAGTATGCGTCGTTCGACTCGGAGAGGTGACCCGAAATTGTGAGCTGGTTAGGTCGGCGACCACCTACCCAAGGGTCGGAGAAGCTAATCGACAGAGCCTTGTAGTATGTACCGTTGGTCTGTCCCGAAATCGAAAGACGCTGGTTTTGTCCCATAGGGTAAGGACGCCAAGCACTCTTCTTGAAGAGGTTGCGGATAGAGAGGTTGTTGAGTGTGATACCCACCGAACCTACGAATGTGCCGGAACCCCAACCCGCAGCGATATTGAATTGGTCGGAAGCCTTCTCTTCGAGTGGCCAGTTGATATCGACCAAGTCGTTTGCACCCTGCACGAGCTTGATATCGGGCATAATAGCCTCCTCGTTGAAGTGCTGCATTGCGGCGAGCGTACGGATAGACTGCATAAGCAGACTACGGTTGTAGAGTTCGCCCGGACGGGTATATAACTCTCGGCGGATAACCTCGTCATTTACACGCATATTACCGCTGATGCCGACGTTGTTGATGGTAAATTGCTTACCCTCGAAAATCTTAATCTCCAAGTCGAGCGAATCCTTATCCACAATAATCTCGGCAGGCTCGATTTGCGAGGTGAGGTAACCGTCGTTCTGATAGAGCGAGAGAATAGACATATCGTCAGGATTCTGCTCTTTGCCGATACCCAAACGCTTGTGGATGGACTTTCTATCGTAGAGGTCGCCACTCTTCAACGACAACATCTGTCGCAACTGCTCGGTCTCGAAGCGGGAGTTACCTACCCACGAAACGTTGCGGATATAGAATTTGCTGCCCTCGTCGAGTTCGATGTGGATACCCAGACGTTTGTCATTGATTTTATAGACCGAATCGCGTAGGATGTTGGCATTGCGATAACCCTTCGAGTTGTAGAAGTCGATAAGCAACTCCTTATCCTCTTCGTAGTCACTATCCTTGAACTTGGTATTCTGCCAGAAGAGAATACCTGTCTGGTGAGTCTTTTTGAATGTACGACGCAGACGTTTGCTGTCGAATGCGTTGTTGCCCGAGAAGGAGATATTTCCGATGCGGACACGAGGATTTCGTTTAACGTTGAACGTAACGTTTACACCCTGTGTGATGACTGTATCGGCTGTAACGGAAGGCGTAACCTCGCAGTTGAGAAAACCTTTCTCGCCAAAGTGCTTTTTGATAAGCTTGATATTCTTGTCGATGATATAGTCCGAGAGTTCGTGACCTCGTTTGAGTTTGAGGTCCGAAAGCAGGTCGGCAGCCTTACTCTTTGCTATGCCTGTAATGGCCCAATTTATAACACGTGGACGCTCTTTGAGGATAACCTCCAAATCTACGCTGTCGCCCTCGATTGTAGCACCAATCTGAATATCGGCGAAGTAGCGTTGCGACCAAAGACGGTTTGCGGCGTTCTGGATGAACGAACTTGGCAGATATACCGAATCGCCCGGCACCAAACCCGAAGCCGAACGAAGAATGTCGTGGTTAAGATACTTTACGCCGTGAACATTTACGCGACGAATGTGGTAGAGTTTTTGGTCGTCGGCAGACATATACTCTGCATTTGCAGGAGTAACCCATCCGTCATCCTCATTCTCGGAGATTTTTACGGGGCCATTCGGACGCTGCATACCTGTACGACCTTGTCGAAGCGAGTTTCGAAGGTCGATGCGGGCTTGTCGGCGTGCTTCGCGTTCCAATTCGCGTCGCTCCTGTTTAGTCAGGGTTGTTGTATCTTTCTCTTGTGCCGCCACGTTGAGAGTGAAGGCAAGAGCAATCAGGATTGATAGTATTTTCCAAAAACAATTCATCGGTAATATCTGTTGTTTGGGCTTAAAGTTTTCCATATCGGCGGTCACGCTGCTGATAGACCTTTATCGCCTCATCAAATTCGTTTTGTTTGAAATCGGGCCACATCACTTCGGGGAAGTACATCTCGGCATAAGATGCCTGCCAAAGCAAAAAGTTGCTCAAACGACACTCCCCGCTTGTGCGAATAATGAAGTCGGGGTCGGGAATCTCTGCCGTATAGAGCGAGCGGCTAATCATCTCTTCGTTGATGTCGCGAACGTCGATTTCGCCTGCTGCGGCTTTTTGAGCCAGCGTGCGGGTTGCCATTGTAATCTCGTCACGCGAAGAGTAGTCGAATGCAAGCACCATCGTAAGCTTATCGCCCGCCGTTGTGGACTCTTCGATTGTTGTGAGGTGCTGACGTACCTTCTCGGAGAAGCGGTCGCGACGACCAATCAGTCTGACACGGATGCCCTCCTTTACCAAATCGGGAGTCTCGGCGATGACGCTGCGACAGAACAACTCCATAAGAGCATCTACCTCCTCTGCCGGACGACCCCAATTTTCGGTCGAGAAGGCATAGAGCGTAAGATACTTGACCCCATTGCGATTAGCCGCTTTCAGGCACTCGCGAATAGAGTCCACACCCGCAATATGACCCTCGAAACGCTCTTTGCCGCGGAGCTTCGCCCAGCGGCCGTTTCCGTCCATAATAATTGCGACGTGTACGGGTATCTTCTGACAGTTGTCCATAATAACTTGCAAATATAACTACTTTTTTTCAAATAACTCTCTTTTTCAAAGAGAAATACGCAAAATGGTGACGTTAGACTCTGCTATCGCAAATCTACGCCCCACATCATCTTGTTATGTAACGTATCGTAGAATGATATATTGTGCGGCACTGCCAAAGAAATTGTTCGCTCGGCACTGCGTATTGTCACCTCCGAAAGGTCCTCGATTTCGAAGGTGCGGTTATCGGCAGAAATCAGTGCTTTGTTGCCTCGTGTGTGAATCTTCAACGATATAACCGACTCGGCTGCAATGACAACGGGACGCAGTGTCAGGTTGTGCGGTGATAGCGGAGTCAATACCGTACAGTTGCACGATGGGGCAATGATTGGTCCGCCGGCACTCATCGAGTATGCGGTAGAGCCTGTCGGGGTGGCGATAATCACTCCGTCGCCATTGCTCTTCGATACGCTCTTGCCGTCGATGTTGGTATCTATCGATATCATTGTAGCACCAAGACGTTGTACGGCTATCTCGTTCAGGGCGTAGAGTTTCTGTTGCTCTCCGTTAATCAGACAACTAACCTCCAACATCTTTCGCTGCTCGATTTGCAGATTGTTGTTTGCGATTTGACAGAACACTTCGCCAATTTCGCTGCGTTGAGCGAGCGATAGAAAGCCCAAACGTCCGGAGTTGATACCTATAACGGGTATCTGCTGACCATCGAGACGGTGTATGCCCTCCAACAGAGTTCCGTCACCGCCATAGCAGACCATAACGGCATTGGCAGACTCTTTGCAGAGAGTTGCTCCGTAGCGATTTTCTGCGGCAATGGTGCGGCAAAGAATAGGCTCGATGGAGTCGGCAAACTCCTCGTTTACGGCAAACTCAAAGCCGTAGCGGTCGATAGCGGCGAAGATTTCGACGATATCGGCTGCAATAATATCGGCTTTCGGACGTGAAAAAAGTACTATTTTCATCGTATTCTTAAAGTTTTTTGTAACTTTACGTCGGGAAATTCGTAAAACATTACGAACTCAACCATAATTTTGTGCAAATATAACGATTTTAACGAATATAACGAAGCTATGACTAAATTGAGCGTAAATATAAATAAGATTGCCACGATTCGTAATTCGCGTGGCGGTAATATGCCCGATGTGGTAAAGGCTGCTCTGGATATCGAACGGTTTGGTGCCGACGGAATTACGGTGCATCCGCGTCCCGATGCCCGCCATATTCGCTACGACGATGTTACGGCTCTTAAACAACAGATATCCACAGAGTTGAATATTGAAGGCAATCCGATAGACTCTTTTATTGATTTGGTCTGCCAAACCCGCCCGGCACAGGTTACGTTGGTGCCCGATGCAGTCGATGCAATCACCTCGAATGCAGGTTGGAATACCATCGAAAATCGCGAATTTCTGACAAAAATGTGCGAGTTGTTCCGTAGTAAAGGTATCCGCACTTCGATTTTTGTGGACCCTGTTGTCGAGATGGTGCGTGGAGCAAAGTTGTGCGGTGCCGACCGTGTAGAGCTCTATACGGAGGCGTATGCACGTGACTACAAGGCCAATCGCGAAGAGTCAATTGCTCCGTATGTTGCTGCTGCCGAGGCTGCTCGTGAGGAGGGCTTGGGTTTGAATGCAGGTCACGATTTGTCGCTCGAAAATTTAGGATATTTCATCGCCCGCATACCGTTTTGTGATGAAGTTTCGATAGGTCACGCCTTAATCAGCGATGCTCTATATTTCGGTCTGGAAAATACCGTACAACTATACCAGAGGGCGATTTTGCAAAAATTTTGATGCACTAACCGATGGAGAACAACCCACTCTCGCTACCCATATTTTCGAAGATATCCCGCATAGTCGATGCTCATAATGTCGAGGCGTATGTCGTCGGTGGCTATGTGCGTGACTACTATCTTCGCCGTCCATCGACCGATATCGATATCGTTGTCGTTGGCAGCGGTATCGAGATTGCCGAGGCTTTGGGTCGCGAACTGCATACGAAAGTGAGTGTTTTTAAGCGTTTCGGAACGGCTGCATTGCGTGCCGACGGTGTGGAGTTGGAGTTCGTCGGAGCTCGTCGTGAATCGTACTCTCCCGACTCGCGAAAACCTGCCGTAGAGTGCGGCACAATCGAGGATGACCAACTGCGACGAGACTTTACGATAAACGCTATGGCGTGGTCGCTAAACTCGGCTACATTCGGCAAGTTGCTCGACCCGTTTGATGGTATGTACGACCTCGAAGATTGTATAATTCGTACGCCGTGTGATGCCGATATAACCTTCTCGGATGACCCGCTGCGAATGATGCGTGCGGTGCGCTTTGCATCGCAGTTGGGCTTTGAACTCTCCGACGAAACATTCTATGCCATTCAACGAAACTGCCAACGTATTGAGATTGTTTCGAAAGAGCGTATAATAGTAGAACTCAATAAGATAGTTGCTTCACCTGTGCCATCTATCGGCTTCGAATTGCTCCATCTTACGGGACTTTTGAAGTTGATTTTCCCGGAGATGGCGGCACTTTCGGGTGTTGAACGACGTGGTAATCACGCCCACAAAGATAACTTCCGCCATACGTTAAAAGTGCTGGATAATGTGGCACGTCGTAGCGACGATTTGTGGCTGCGTTGGGCTGCTGTGATGCACGATATCGCCAAGCCGCTGACAAAGGGATATGATGCGAAAATAGGCTGGACTTTCCACTCGCACGAGGTTGTCGGCTCGAAGATGGTGCCGCATATATTCCGACGTTTGGGGTTGCCACTCGGCGAGCCTATGCGGTTTGTACAGAAGATGGTCTTTTTGCACCTGCGACCTATAATTCTTGCCGAGGATATTGTATCGGATTCTGCTGTACGACGTCTGCTCTTTGAGGCGGGCGACGATGTGGAGAAGCTGATGTTGTTGTGTGAGGCGGATATTACGTCGGGAATCGAGGAGAAGGTCAAGCGTTTCCTGAAAAATTTTGCTCTGGTGCGGGAGAAGATGCACTCGTTGGAGGAGCGTGACCGTATTCGCAACTTCCAGCCACCAATTACGGGCGATATTATAATGCGTGAGTACGATATTCCGCCTTGTAATATCATTGGCGAGATGAAGGAGATTATCAAAAATGCGATACTCGATGGCGAAATTCCGAACGAATACGATGCAGCCCACGCAATGTTGGAGCGATTGGCTGCCGAGCGAGGGTTGAAACGTCGCGAGTAGCTGTCGTCACAATAAAAAAATACTGCTTTCCGAATCGAAAAGCAGTATTTTTTTGCCTGTGTGCGGACTATTTTTTAGCCTCGCCACCATCATCGTTTGGCAGTGCACTTTCAGGAATTTCAGGCTCCTCGAAGTGCTCAACGCTAATCAAATCAACCTCAAATTCGAGAGCTGCGTTAGGACCAATCTCACGAGGGCCACGAGCACCGTAAGCCAACTCGGCAGGGATGTAGAGGATAATCTTGCCACCAGGGCCAATCAACTGCATACCCTCTGTCCAACCGCGAATAACACGATCCAACTCGAACGAGATAGTCTGGTCGCCCAAGTAGCTGCCATCCTCCTCGTTGAAACGATCCGGTGCGTATTGACGCATCATCATCTGACGCTCCTCTGGGAGGTTCTCGAAGTGCGAAGAGTCAAATACCTTACCATCGCGGGTACGACCTGTGTAGTGTACCTCAACCTTATCTTTTGTCGATTTTGCAGCCTGACCCATATCGCCCTGCTCAATAATTTTGTAGAGCAGACCGCTCTCGGTCTTCTGTACGCCGCTCTTCTTCTCCATTTTAGCCAACCAAGCAGCCGACTTCTCTGCCTCCATAGCAGGGTAGGTTACGTTGAAGTAGTTCTGGATAAACTGCTGTGCAGCAGCTGCATCCATAACTGCCTCGCCCTTGCGAACATCCTCAAAGCCCTTCAAGAACCAACGCAATTGAAGAGGATATACTGCGTTGCGGAGGTCTGCACCGATGTTGATACCGTAAGCATACGAAACGCTGTCGCACTCGCTCTGACGCTCAAAGAGTTCGATAGGAGCCTCTGTCGAGAGTGAATCTGCCTGTTGTGCGGCAAGAGCCTCACGACGCTTTGGAAGAGTTGCACTTACATAAGTACGGAAAACCTCAACAGCCTCCTCGTCCTTCATAGATGCCTTCTCGAAAGCACCCTCCTCGATACCCTTAACGAAAATCTCGTAGTTGAAAGGGATATCGGCGATACGCTCAACGGTGAATGTGCCGAGATTGGTACCCATTGCATACGACAAGGTGTCGAGCTGCAACTTGCTACCCATAGTAAGATTAGGGTTCTTGCTGCTAGTGCAAGATGATACAGCGATAAGGCAGGTTGCTACTGCCAATGCTGCT
>JAFVXS010000096.1 GCA_017501025.1 Alistipes sp. | reverse complement strand
TCAAGTCGTTTGTCGAGAATTTCTGCTCGACCAATGACAAAGTCGCTGCGCACTTCCACGAGTGGATGACCGCTTCGGGTGGTCTTTACCTTCGTGAGCAGGCTCCCTACATTGCAACGTTACTCACAACCCACGCAACGGTTATAGGTCGCTGCATCGCAGGTAATCGTCTGCCTCTTTACAATGACCTCACCAAGTTCAATGCCGACGATTTGGCATACCAGTTTAACGTTATGGCAAAGCACTCCATCGAGAAGAATGCCGCCAAGTATCACGATGCCTTCCTCACGGTGAGCGACATCACAGCCGAGGAGTGCAAGTACCTGCTCGGCAAGGAGGTTGACGGAGTGACTCCCAACGGATTCGAGAATGATTTTGTCTGGACGGGTAAGGAGTATGATACCAAGCGTTCGGAGGCTCGCAAGGCGATGATTGAGGTGGCCGAGGCTTGTCTGGGTCACAAGTTCGAGAAGGAGCCTCTCATCCTCGGCACGAGCGGTCGCTATGAGTTCCGCAACAAGGGCATCGACGTCCTGTTTGATGCGTTGAAGCGCATTGAGTCCTCGGCAAATCTCGACCGCGAGATTTTGGCATACATTATGGTTCCGGCGGGAATCACGGGCGCGCGTCTTGATTTGAAGGCTCACCTTGCCGACAAGTCGCAGCCTATCGACCCGAGTCAGTACAAATATACGACCCACACCCTTGAAAATGCCGCATGGGACCAGATTGCACAGTCGATTAACGGCAGCAATCTCGACCGCGCCGATTCGAAGGTTAAGGTTATCTTCGTGCCGACCTATCTGAATGGCAATGACGGCATCTTCAACAAGACCTACTACGAGATGTTGGCAGGTATGGATATGACCGTCTTTGCTTCGTATTATGAGCCGTGGGGGTATACTCCGCTCGAGTCGATTGCTTTCTCTGTTCCGACCATCACCTCGACTCTTGCCGGTTTCGGTATGTGGGTCAAGAAGTCGGGTGGCAACGACGGCGTAGTTGTTGTCGAGCGAAACGACTTCAACGACAAAGAGGCTGTCAATGCAATTGCAGATGCAATCATCCGTTTTGCCGCTCTCTCGCCTGCAAGAGTTAAGGAGGTACGCAATGCCGCATTCGAGATTTCGAAGCGCGCCCTCTGGTCGAATCTCTTCGAGAAGTATGAAGATGCCTATTCGAAGGCTGTCGAGAGTTCGATTTCGCGTACCAACCGCGCAATCCTCGGCGATGGCGGCTCGTCGCATGATCAGATTAACTTCGTTCGTCAGCAACTTATCTCGGAGCGTCCGACTTGGCAGCGTATGATGGTCGAGAAGAACCTCTCGGCTCGCCTGCGCCCGTTGGAGGAACTCTCCCGCAACTTGTGGTGGTGCTGGACTTCGGGAGGCCGCGATCTGTTCGAGTCAATCGATAAGGAGTTGTGGGCAGAGGTCGATCGCAATCCGATTGT
The DNA here is from genome assembly GCA_017501025.1 of Alistipes sp. Classification (GTDB taxonomy): domain Bacteria; phylum Bacteroidota; class Bacteroidia; order Bacteroidales; family Rikenellaceae; genus Alistipes. Next base: position 845 of record JAFVXS010000096.1, on the reverse strand, counting down.
GCTATTGGACAAACTCTCGGTTGAACGCCAGAAGGAGTTGGAGCAGGACCAGAAATTCCTCGAAAAACTCGATGCAATATACGCAAACTATAAGGCATATATGTCCGAAAAACCCGATCCGAAGAGCCCGACAATCGCCTACTTCTCGATGGAGTATGGTCTGCACTCGTCGCTCAAAATCTACTCGGGCGGTCTGGGAATCCTCGCAGGTGACTACCTGAAGGAGGCTTCGGACAAGAACACCCCGATGGCGGCAGTGGGTCTGCTGTATCGTTACGGATACTTCACTCAGCGTCTTTCGGCACAGGGTGCGCAGGAGGCTGCATACGAGGCTCAGAACTTCTTCAAGTTGCCCATCTCGCCCGTGCGTGATGAGGATGGCAACTGGATCACCGTACAGATAGCTTTCCCGGGACGTACTCTCTCGGCTCGTGTCTGGAAGTGTCAGGTGGGTCGCACCGATCTCTTCCTGCTCGATGCTGACTATGAGGCCAATCTTCCCGAGGACCGACAGGTTACCCACCACCTCTATGGTGGCGATTGGGAGAACCGCCTCAAGCAGGAGTTGTTGCTCGGTGTTGGAGGTATCCGCGCTCTGGCTAAGATGGGAATCAAGCAGGATGTATACCACTGCAACGAGGGACACGCTGCATTTATCGGTTTGGAGCGTATCCGCAACCTCATCGACCGTGAGCGTTTGTCGTTCTCGGAGGCTTTGGAGGTTATCCGCTCATCGTCGTTATTCACTACGCACACTCCCGTACCGGCAGGTCACGACGCATTCCCCGAGTCGATGATTCGTCAGTATATGTCGCACTATCCCGATGTCTTGAAGATTACGTGGG
>JAFVXS010000095.1 GCA_017501025.1 Alistipes sp. | reverse complement strand
ACCCATACCTTGCAGATAGCCGTTTATTACCCAAACCACACCCATAAAATAGACAAGCACGGTGGTAAAGGCAACCTCCGACGAGGTTTTGAGTGCAAGTGTATAAATCCACGATGCAATGGTGTCGCTGCATCCAAACAGGAAGTTCATCACTGCACACAACATCAAACCCAGCGACATCACGATACGGGCACTGTTGCGGTCACTGATAATACCATTCACAAAGCGGGAAAGTCCGTACACAATACCGTTCATCGTCAGGAAGAGACCTAACTCTACCTTCGAAATGCCGAACTCCGCAGTCAGACCCGGCATTGCTATCGAGAAGTTCTTGCGTACGAAGTAGTACAACGCATAACCTATCATCGTAACGATAATGGTGCGTGTCTGCCAATACTGAAATGTATGTTTAGTCTGCATAGTAGTACGTTCCATTACTTAACAGCCCAGACTTTACCCTCGCCAAAGAGATTATCGAGCAGCTCCTCCATCAAACCACAACGATAGATAACATCGACATTCGTATAGCGGCTACGCATATATGGGATATAGGCAAAGGTCTGACGCATACGCTCACGTGTTACGCCGATATGCTCCGGCTCGTATGGAGCACCTACCAAACGCAGGTTATTGCGAACCTCCTCGAATGGGATAATCTGCTCACGAATCTGCTCTTTGAGCATAGGCCAAGCAGCCTTCAAAGCCTCCAACTGCTTACGCAAGCCATCTGCATCGACATATTTACCTTTGGTCTCCTTCAATGCACGAGCCAAGTGACCCGGTTTGTCGGCAAATATCTCGTGAATCTCCTTCTCCTGCTCTTCCCACGTCTTCCACGCAGCAACGCAGGCATCAACATCCAAATTGGCAATATCTTTCGAGAGCAGGAACTCCAACGATGCAGTCGATGCCAAAGTTCCGATACCAACCTTAAATCCGTGCGAAACGTGTTTGCCCTCGTAGCAGAGGTTCTCCATATCCCAGCAGTGCGAGAATTGATGCTCGGTACCCGATGCTGGACGGCTCGACTGAATAGCCTGCATAGCAAAACCGCTCATAAGCAGACCCTCCGACAGTGCCTCGGTCATTGCAACATCTCCCTCGGCAAGTGCCGCAGGTGCAGACAACGACTCACGAAGTCCGTTCTGAACCAAATCCCACGCAAACTTATCGACAGCCTCATTGCCCGTAACATCCGCCAAAAGCCAATCCGCCGCAGCAGGAATCTTGGCAATCAAATCGGCATAGCCCGACGCAACCAACTCCTTCGGAGCAGCGGCAGCAATCACAGGGTCCATCACAAAGCCGTAAGGTGCTGGACAATCGAATGTCTGTTTGTTGCCATCCTTCGTAATCGACGAGCCATAAGCGGTATAGCCATCCATCGACGCAGCCGTACCAACGCACATATACTTACGCGAAAGCAGGTGAGAAACATACTTTACGGTGTCGTTGATAACACCCGAGCCTACTGCAATGGCAATAACATCCATCGGCTCCAAATGGCTCTTCAACATCTCTACAAAACGCCACTCGGCATAGAACTCATCATCAGTAAAGATGTATGGCTCGACAGCAGGAACATTAGCCGCAGCCAACGACTCGGCTACCGCCTTACCTGCAACTTCCCACGTGTTTTTATCGGCAACAATTATCGCTCTCTTGTCGCCAAACAAATCCTTAAACATCGAGGCTGTCTGTGAAACAACCCCGGCACCGATAATCAACGCCTTGGTATCGGTCGTACGCTGCAATGCACTCTCAATCTTGTTCATAGTTCTATCATCTATTTTTTAGTTACTCTATTTTTTCTGTCCGTAGTAGGCATTCTTGCCGTGTTTGCGATCGTAGTGTTTCTCTATCAGATTACGATTCATCTCAACCGATGGATTGAGCGACATCGTAATCGATGCCATTCGTGCAACCTCCTCCAATGTAACAGCATTGGCTACTGCTTTCGCTGCACTCTCGCCCCACGCAAAAGGTCCGTGGTGTGCCACCAACACAGCAGGGGTATGCAGAGGGTTAATCGTCTCAAAGGTGCGGGCAATAACATCGCCCGTAGCTGCCTCGTAACGCTCCTTAATCTCCTCCGGAGTCATCTCGCCAGTGCAAGGAACATCATCGTAGAACGCATCAGCGTGCGTAGTGCCGATATTGGGAATCGAACGGCAAGCCTGTGCCCAAGCTGTTGCATAGGTCGAATGGGTATGCACCACAGCTCCAACACCCTCAAAATGACGATACAACGCCACGTGAGTAGGTGTATCGGACGAAGGTCTCAAATCGCCCTCAACAACATTGCCATCCAAATCGACAACCACCATATCCTCGGGTTTCAAATCATCATAGGCAACGCCACTCGGCTTAATAACAACCAAACCACTCTCGCGGTCGATAGCCGAAACATTACCCCAGGTCAAAACCACCAAATTGTGTTTTACCAAGTCGAGATTTGCCTGCCAAACCTCTCTTTTAAGACTCTCTAACATAGCTTATTTTCTGATTATTTTGTTTCTATCTATTTACGTTGCTCCTCGGCATCCTTTTCCAACACATCATCGCCCTCCCACTCAAACATCTCGAAGTGGCGAATATCGCCAAGGCGGAATCGTGTGTAGGTAATAGGCAGACCCCGACTCAAATATACCTGCTCGTATGCTGTCTTTACCGACAAAATCTCATCGGCGAAACCACTGCCGTAGATATCATCATTCGCCACCTCACAAGGTAATCCGAAACGCTCGATAACCGCCTGTGTATATGCAAAGAGGTGTTTCGAATCGGTTTTCAGATGAATCACTCCATTCGGTGCCAACATCTTTGCATACTGCTCCAAAAAGAGCGGCGATGTGAGGCGTTTCTTTGCTCGACGAGTCTTTAATTGAGGGTCGGGAAAGGTAATCCAAATCTCCGAAATCTCATCTGTGGCAAACATCGATTCGATAAACTCGATACGCGAACGCAAAAAACCGACATTTGCCATCTTTGCCTCGGTTGCCATCTTTGCACCACGCCACATACGGGCACCCTTGATATCGACTCCGATATAGTTCTTGTCGGGATTGCGTTCGGCAAGTGCAACCGTATATTCGCCCTTTCCGCAACCCAACTCCAATACTATCGGATTATCGTTATGGAAGAAATCGCTATGCCAACGACCTTTCAACGGGTGGTCACAACGAAACATCTCCTCGAAGGCAGGCTGCACAAAGCACTCGAAGGTCAAATTCTCGGCAAATCTTTTGAGTTTATCTTTTCCCATATACTCTTCTAACTTATTTTTCGACAATAACGCCTATCGACTCGACCCCGCACTGCTCTACTTCGGGGGTAAGCGAGAAGATATAGCACCCCGACATATTCAACAACGAACAGTCACGATACGGCAACGTCACGGTAGTATATGCCGCCGTTGCACTATATGGTCGGTTGATAACAAAATCAACACGCTCTTTGGCATAGCGTCCATCCGGCAACGACACTCGCACCATCAATGGCAGCGTATCGCACCTGAAATCGCTATTAAAACGCAGAGCAAGCGACAACTTGCGTTGTGACAGCGTATCTTCGTTCTCGTAGTAAATATTCACAGTCTCTGCCCACGCTCGGTTATCGACATCGCACATCACAACACTGCGTCGAGAGTCATCAACACACGACGTGCATAGTACGATTACAGCACAAATTGCGATAAGGCAACGACAAATTTTCATAAATCAAATGCTGTTATGCCTCCGTTTTTGGCTGTTGCGAATGTGCGTGATTGTGGTGACGATGGTGCGAATTGCCGTGCTTACCCTTGCGGCCATTCTGACCATTGTGACTACCGCCATTGTT
>JAFVXS010000013.1 GCA_017501025.1 Alistipes sp. | reverse complement strand
TGTTTGCTGCCTTGCAGCAACGGCTTTGCCGAAGAGGCGTCAGAGACGTTAGAGTCGCTAGGGGGCGTTAGCGGAATTTTCTGCTGCCCGACCTTACTTGACTTTACTAGGCCTTATTAGACCTTACCCACAATGCAACACCCTGCCCTTTATACAAAATAGTTTAGGGAGAAGTGTAAATAAAGCTCCTCCCTAAAACCTATAATTTCTCAAATTTCCCTAATCAAACCTCTTTGCACGAGATTTAATACATATCCGAATACTCGCCATTGCGTCGCATACGGTTGCCCATATTGAACGAGTTGTGGCGTTGGGCATTGCGAGGAGCTCCCTTGCCGAAGTGTCGCAGGTTATATACAAACTGCACCATAACATATCGTCCGAGAGTACTATTTATCAGGTTGCGAGTATATCCCGAGCCTGTCGAGCGGTTAAAGGCCTCTTTTTGATTGAGCAGGTCGTTCACGCCAATCATAATCTCGCCTCGTCGATTCTTAAATATCTGTTTTCCGAGATAGATATTTCAGAGCAGATACTCCTCGTTATAGTCATTCGTAAAGCCGAGATATTGGTGGTATGAAGCCTTTGCGGTCAGTGTAAATCCTGCACCGAATATCCACTTAACGGATGCTGATGCTGTATGGCTGAAATAGTCGTTTGTTGCCAAATCGTTGTCGGCAGCATTGTCGGTGCGATTCCACGCCTGATTGTAGGTGCCACGCCACGATACCGTGAAGTCGATATTTTCGGAGATATTGCTACCCAGCGTTGTTCGGAATGTGTAGCCGAGGTTTGAGGCTTTGTTGGTCGTAAAGTTATGTTCGGCGATACTGTTGAGCAACTCGGATGGCTTGCTACCTACACTATACAGTCCGGTTGGCTCTACGGAGTAGTGTACGTTGAGCGAGAGATTGAGGTTGCACTTCATAAACGTAAGCGGCACTCCGTATGAGAGATTTGCACGCACGGACCACAGCCCGTCAATATTTTCGTATGAGTTTATCACGACAGGGGTATATCGTCTGCCGTTTTCGTTCTTCGGAATCTCTATGCCGTTCATCGTATCGGGCATTGCCCACCCTTTGGTGTTGTATAGCACGGAGCGAACGATCGCATTTTGGTAGTACTCGCCACGCAACATAACCATAAATGTCTGACCTTTGTCGGGCAGCGAGAGTATGTAGCGAATACTTCCGCTGTGCGAATATTCGGGCGACAGATTGACATTTCCGACAGTGATATTTCGAGGCGATGCGACGTTAAATATGTTGTGCAGTTGTGTTACGCTTGGGGCGTCGCTCTCCGAACGGAATTGGATACGTAGCGAGTTGCGGTTGTTGAATGCATATCGGAACATAGTGTGGTATTGCACGCTGTGATACTGTTTATCGACGAGGCTCGATATGTTTGCACCATTCTCGAAATTACCATTCAGAGAGAGATTTTCGTAGAGTACTCTGATAATAAATGTGTTTCGTTTCTTGGCATATCGGATACCCGGGCCAACACGATGCAGCAGGGTGTTGGTCGAGGAGTTTATCGATAGGGCATCGTATCGACGGGAGTCATCCGTTACGGCAAAGTCGTCATCGGTGTACCACGCCTCCTGCTCTTTGGTTTGGTTGCGATACGTTATGTGGTATTGGGTCATCAGCGTCCAATTTTTCGCTATCGGCTCGTTGTAGTTTATGCCTCCACTGATGTTGTAGGTGTATGTCGGGGTGTTGATATATTCGTAAATCGGGTCGAAGAGCAGTGGGTCTTGTACCATATTGTGCCAATCGCTGCCCTCGCCAAAGTATTTATCGTAGAGTGATTCGTAGAGCGGGTTGTCGTAGGATATGGCACTCGCTCCGTTCTCCATAATTCGCTGTATGGCTCGATTATCGCGGTATCCGACACGTGCCGTAAGGCTTATTGTACGTCCCGGAGCACCGAGACGAATACGATATTGCAGAAATTCGTTTGCGTTTATGCCCCGCATACGATTTGCAGACGATTGACTGTTGTAGGCGAGTTGGCGATACGATATGTCGGAGATATTCGACGTATCGAGGTCGGTATCGTTGTTCGAGTAGCCCTCGGTGTGGGTCGTTGGGCGATGACCTTGATAGCTGATAGAGGTACGCGAAGTGAGTTGCATAGTTCGCGATATCTTCCAATCGAGACGTCCGTTGAAGCGATGGTTGTTGTTGCGTTTGGTGGAGTTTGCGATTGAGTATAGTGTGCCGTATGGTGCAGGCGATTCGTACCACGTTGTGCGTTCGGCGATGTTATCGGTCGAGGTGTTGTTGAAGAAGTAGCTGCCCTGAAATTTTACATTCTGCTTGCGACCCCAACTATCAGCGTAGTTTAAGCCTACGGCATTTACCAACGCCACACCTGCCTGTGGTTTGACCATAAATTGGTTGCTGTTGCGGTTTCCGTTGCGTGACGATGATGAATTTACGCCCAGCAAATCCTCGAACGAGAAGTTCTGTTTGTTGATATTGTTGAACAATCCGAGCAGTGTGATTTTCTGCTTGTTGCGGAACGAGTTGAAGTTTCCGCCTGCGAGATATTTCGGGTTGAACGACACCTCATCGGCTTTGGGCTGCCAACCCATTCCGGCATAGAGCTTGCCGAATTGTCCGTTACGCATACTCTTTTTTGTGACCAGATTCAGAGCCTTGTAGCTCTGTCCGTCGTCGATGCCCGAAAATTCAGCCTCGTCGCTCAACTTGTCGAAGACCTCGACCTTATCGACAATCTCGGCAGGGATATTCTTGATTGCCATCGCCACATCTTCGCCAAAGAACTCGTCGCCATCGACAAATACACGCTTAATCTGCTCGCCCTGTACCTCGACCTGACCATCTTCGACAACTATTCCGGGCATCTTCGACAACAGCTGCTCGGTTTCGGCATCTTTGGTTGTCTTGAATGCCGCCGCATTGTATATAAGAGTATCGGCATTCTGTGTGGTGCGGAATTGCTGTACCTCCTTTACGATAGTGTCGATATTTGTTGCCTGCTCTTTCAGGTAGATGTTCTCCAACGTAACACTGCGTTGGTTGGCGTTGCAGCGAAAACGCTTGTCGGCATAGCCCATAAACGATGCGGTGACATCGTACTCGCCCATAGGGAGGCTAACCTCTACATAACCTCCACGTCCCGAGGTGTAGTAGCTCTTGTTCGCAGGCTCTTTTATGGGAGCAAACTCGATGACGGCACCCGGCAACGGCTGTCGTGTCTGCTCGTCGTAGATTGAAAATATTACCTTCGAACGATTTTGTGCCGCAACCTCAAATATTACAAGGGTTGCCACTATAAGCATAAATACTCTTTTCATCACTATCGATTTTGGGCTTTGCACTTAAATAGAGATATCCGATAGCGACAAAGGTTAATGTCGGTTGGGGTTAAACGGCAAAATCGAGGGGCGAACGAGAAAATATCGGCTACTGCACCATTTTTTCTATGCGAGTCGGTCGAGGCAGCGGAGTATTATGCGGCTGCTGTCGCGAATTTCGTCGTCGCTGATTGTCAGTGGTGGCGAGATGCGGAATGCAGTGCTGCAATAGAGAAACCAATCGCTCAAAACACCCTCCTCTTTGAAGGCCTCCATTGTGGCAAAGAGTCGCTCTTCGCTACCCAACTCTACGGCTAAAAGCAGCCCGCTACGACGAATTTCGCGTACCATAGGGTGTCCCGTAAGCAACTCTTCGTAGAGGGCTCCTTTGCGTTCAACCTCTGCTACGAGGTGATTTTCTTCGATATATTGCAGTGCGGCAAGACCTGCGGCACAACATACGGGATGACCTCCGAATGTGGTTATATGCCCGAGTGTCGGGTTGTTTTGCAAACTCTCCATAATGGCATTTGAGGAGATAAACGCTCCGAGTGGCATACCTCCGCCAAAGGCCTTTGCAAGGCAGACAATATCGGGGGTGACACCATATTTTGTCATTGCGAACATCTCTCCCGTACGTCCCATACCGGTCTGTATCTCGTCGAATATGAGCAGTGCTCCCACCTCATCGCAACGCTGTCGCAGAGCCATCAGATAGCCATCTGCTGGTGTGCGTACGCCCGCCTCTCCTTGTACGGGTTCGCACAAGACACAGGCTGTGCGTTCGGTAATGCGTTGCAGAGCCTCGAAATCGTTGAACTCTATCGACTGAATATCGGCAGGCATAGGTCGAAATGCCGACTTCCACTCTTCGCCTTCGGGTGTACCCATCATCGCCATAGCACCAAGGGTTGAGCCGTGATAGGCACGTCGCATCGATATCAGTTCGGTGCGGTGCGTATAGCGTTTTGCGAGTTTCAAAGCACCCTCGACAGCTTCGGCTCCCGAATTAGTGAAGTAGATGCTCTCCAATGGCGATGGCAAATGTTCGGCGATACGTCGTGCATACTCGATTTGGGGACGATAGAGCATTTCACCATAGACCATAACGTGCATATACTGCTCCGCCTGACGCTTTACGGCCTCGACGACTGCGGGGTTTGAGTGACCTACGTTGCTCACCGAGACTCCTGCTATAAGGTCGTAGTAGGGTTTGTCGTCGGCGGTAAAAAATCGCACACCTTCGGCTCGTGCAACCGAAATCATCAGTGGCGAAGGCGATGTCTGTGCTACGTGGCGTAGGAATTGCTGTCGTAGAATCTCGTGATGTTCCATTTCTCGTATTTATGTTGTGTTCTGCCCTATTTTTTGTATTGGCAGCAAAACTGTTTTACATTTGCAGCGGAGCATTGGCTCCCTCCGAGTGTCAAAGTTATATATTTTCATCGAAAAAATGGTGTGGAATAGCCCTATTTTTGGATGATTTTGTAATAAACGGCACAGAATGTTAATTTTTATTTTTTACCACTATGTCAAAATTTAACAACAGCCGAGTGCTTATTACCGGTGGAGCATCGGGTATCGGAAAGATTATGGGACGCAAAGCCCTCGAACGGGGTGCTGCCGAACTTATTATTTGGGATATTAACAAGGAGTCGCTTGCAGCGGTTGCCGATGAGTTCAAAGATTTGGGTCGGGTTGTTACCTGTCAAATAGATATTACGAAGTTTGCCGAAGTCGAACGTGCCTATAACGAGATGATAGCCGATGATAATGCTGCAACTCCCGATATATTGATAAATTGTGCGGGCATTGTTACGGGCAATCGCCTGTTCCACGAGCAGAGTCGTCGCGAAATCGACAAGACGATGGAGGTAAATGCTATGGCACCTATGTATATTGCCCACCTATGTCTGCCGTCGATGGTTGCACGTCGTAGTGGGCATATTTGTAATATAGCCTCGGCAGCCGGTTTGGTCTCAAATCCGCGAATGTCGGTCTATGCAGCCAGCAAGTGGGCAGTTGTAGGTTGGTCCGATTCGGTGCGTGTCGAGATGCAGGAGGAGCAGACGGGGGTGCATATTACAACCGTTGCTCCATACTACATATCGACGGGAATGTTCGACGGTGTCCGCTCGCGTATATTGCCGATATTGAAACCCGAAAAGACCGCCGAGAAGATTATTCGGGCGATAGAACGCAACAACGATTTCCTTACAATGCCGCTCGGTTACCACTTTATCCGCTTCTGGCAAGGGGTGCTGCCAACACCCGTTTTCGATTTTATTTTCGGCAAAATCTTTGGAATTTACTCGACAATGGATAACTTTACGGGACGAAACGGTAAAAAAGAGTAGTAAATATGGCAGTCGAGAATAGTTCACAAGAGTATATTACCTCGGTAGTTCGCCGCCAACGCGACTACTTTGCTACGGGTGCGACACTCCCTATCGAGAGTCGTTTGTCGGCACTCAAACGTCTTGATAAGGCTCTCCAAGAGTGGGAGGAGCCACTTACAAAGGCGTTGTGGCAGGATTTACACAAGTCGTACGAGGAGGCTTATATGACCGAAATCAGCATTGTGCGTGCCGAGATTCGCAACCACGTTCGCCATCTTCGTTCGTGGGCTCGTGATGAACGGGTTGCAACTCCGTTGAAGATGTTTCCGTCGAAGTCACGCATACATCGTGAGCCATTGGGCTGCACGCTGATTATCGCTCCGTGGAACTATCCCGTACAGCTGCTTCTCAATCCGCTGGTAGGTGCTATATCGGCAGGTTGTACAGCGTGCCTGAAACCTTCGCCATACGTACCAACCGTATCCAATGTGTTGGAGCAGATGATTGACCAAACGTTCGAGGATAACTACGTTGCCATCGTTCAGGGTAACCGTACCGTAAACACGCAACTGCTTGCCGAGCGTTTCGATTTGATATTCTTCACGGGTAGTCCATCGCTCGGTCGATTGGTGATGAGCGAGGCAGCACGCACGCTGACCCCCGTAGTTTTGGAGTTGGGCGGCAAGAGTCCCTGCATTGTCGATAGTTCGGCCAATATAAAGGTTGCGGCACGTCGTATTGCGTGGGGTAAGTGCATAAATGCGGGTCAGACCTGCATAGCTCCCGACTATCTGATAGTTCATCAGGCGATAAAGGATGAGTTTGTCGAGGCTCTTCGCGAGGCGTTCCGTTCGCTGACGGGGCGTCGTGCCGAGAAGAGTCGTCACTATGCGAGAGTCGTGAATGAACGTGCGTTCGACCGTCTTGTCGGCTATCTCGATGGTGCAGAGATTTTGGTGGGTGGTAACAGCGACCGTGAAACCCGATATATCGAGCCTACGGTTATTGCACAGCACGATATGAATGCTCCGATTATGCAGGAGGAGATTTTTGGACCTATATTTCCGCTCCTTACCGTACAGACCACCGACGAGGCTGTGCAGATTGTGCGTCGAGGCGAAAAACCACTTGCGTTGTACTACTTTGGCGACGAGCATACGGCAGAACGTGTTTTGGAGCAGACTTCGTCGGGTGGAGCCTGCATAAACGATACGATAATGCACATCGCCAATGAGGATTTGCCGTTTGGAGGTGTAGGACACTCGGGTATGGGCTCCTATCACGGACGGGCATCGTTCGAGTGCTTCTCGCATCGTCGTTCGGTAGTTACCACTCCGACAGGCATCGATTTGAAATTTCGATATATGCCATACCGACTATTTTCGTTGGTTAAAAAACTTTTGTAAGTGGGGCTGTCATCGGCTTCGCCGATGCGGCTATCGCCGAATGGATGTTAGCGACGTTAGAGGCATTAGGGGCGTTAGGCGATTTTTGCCGATGACCCTACTTGACCTTATCTGACCTTATCCTCGGCGGCTCTCTTTCACAGAACCCCTCCGCTAGTGCAGTGCCGCTGCAAAAAAGAGAGGCAACCACATCTGCGGTTGCCTCTCTTCGTATTAGTTTAGGAGTTAATCTTTCCACTCCAAACCGGTATCGTCACTCTTGCTGAAAACAGTCAATTTGTCTGCCGTGTAGGAGATACCCGTTGGGGAAGTCGCCTTGATAATCAATGTGCCATTCTTGATAGCGGTATCTACTGCTGTACGCGACGCGTAGCTCTTGCCAACATCTGCACGGAAGATGTGAGGGCTTACGTTTGCATAGTTCCAGCAGTCGCCCAAAGCGTTGCCGTTACGGTTGGTAATACTGTTGTTGGCACCTTCGAGAGCCTTTGCCCAATACCACCAGTCGATATCGCCACGAACACCTGCTGCGGTACCATTGTAGTTCGCAGCGTTATTCATAGTGATACCTGCCGAATCGACGATATAGACTTTGTAGTTGAAGTCGCCACCGCCTGTAAAGCCTTGCAGACCATTTGGTATGCTGTGGCGGAAGAACGACGAATCAACCAAGTCCATATTCTTCCACGTCTTACCCGAGTCGCTCGATACCTGTACCTTCCAGTTGCCGGCGATTGTTCCCGCAGGACCGCCCTGCTGGTGACCCATAAATACGTTTGCAACAATGACGCTTGTATTTGTGTGACCCCAAGTATAGCGGTCGATTTGGTTCGATGTGTCGTAGATCTGGTCGGCTGCCCAATATACACGCAGACCGTTGTCGATATAGCTGTTTCCGGCAGCAGTACTATCTACATCTGCCGAGCCACTTGTACCAACAGCCTTGAAACGCTGGTGAAGGATGTTGTTACCCTTGAATGTATAGATAGTATAACCCGCAGGTGTACCGTCGGCACAAACCTTCGTATTCCAGAACTGACCACAAGCAGCAGGGTGATTAACCTCGAATACACCATAATTCTTATGGTAGTACGACTTGTGGCTGTGGCGGTGCCCCGTAAAGATGTATGCGTTGGCAAACTTGCTCAACTCTGCCAAAGTCTCGTCGTGGTAACGCGATTTGAGGTGAGTACCCTCACCACCACCGAAGAATTGGATGTGACAGCACAACACCACGCACTTATCCTTGCTTACAGCGGCAAGGTCGGAACGCAACCAGTTGAACTCATCAGCCGTAAAGCCCGCCTCGTAAGAGGTCTTCGATGTGTATTGTACGTTGTTCATACATACAACGTGAACATCACCACGGTTGAACGAGTGGCGTGTAGGTCCATAGATGTTCTTGAAGCCGGTAAGTGTACGATTAGTGTAGTGGTAGTCGTGGTTACCCGGACAAGCGAACCAATATACACCCGAATCGCTAACCTCCAATGCGGCCTTCATTGTAGAGTGATAAGCATCGCTATCCGAGTCCCAAACAACGTCACCAAGCATTACTCCGTATGCCTGATTTGCACCCGAACTCGAATCACAAGCACTGTTATAACCACGTCCAACCTGTGCCTTAATATCGGTAACAACATTTTTGGTGAAACGCTTGTAGCAGTTGTCTTGTGAGTCTTTGTGGGTCTGTGGGTCGGCCATCACAAAGAGGTACCAGTTGCCCAACTTATCGGCTGCATCGTCGTAGTTGAGGTGGGTCGATGACTTCATCTTCGCACCCAGCGTGAAGTTGTAGCCGGTCAGTTTCGACGAATCAAACTTAATGTACTGAACAGGAAGACCTGTACCTGCACGACCAATTTCGTGGTTGTGAGGCGTGCTATAATAGATATATTCAGGAGCCTTGCTGTACGGAATCTTGTAGTTACCGCTTGCATCGGTCAATACCGTAGTATAACCGTCGGTTACGGCAACGCCTGCAACACCCGAACCACCGTACGATACCTTACCTGTGATAACCTTGATACCGGTTGTCTTAACCGTTACCTTGATATCGTCGAGGAAGAAACGGGAGTTGCCCGCTGTCGGACGGTTACCGCCGATTGCGATACGTGTATCACCCGAAACACCATCCAATGTTACGCTATACTGTTTCCACTCACCGAGTGCCGAGTTGAGCGTTACATTTACAGCATCGCAGTCGTAACCACCGGTAACCAAACCAGGGTTTTCGGTAGCGGTCAATGGATTGATGGATGCTCCGGTAATACCGCGAACGATAACATAATCCTCGTTTACGGAGTTGTTGTAGTTCTGGGTCGAGAGCTTACAAGCCTTGAAGGTTACAGTCACCTGCGAGAGCGTCGATGTCGAGAGAGCCTTCAATTTAGGGGTAACGATAGCTGCAATCTGCTCGCTGCCACCAATCTTAACGTAGCCGGGCTTGATAAATACACGGTTGGCGTTGTCGGTCGAAGTGTAACCCCACTCTTCGAGACCCATATCATCGAGCAGACCCTTACAAGTGCTGAAAAGACCGCTCTCGGAGTTGGCATCGGTACGACCAAAGTCGAGTGCGTAGCCACCATCCATCTTGTCGTTTTGAGCCGACCACGAAACCTTACCCTCGGCTTTGTAGTTTACGGTAGCACTGCTCAAATTCGAACGAGTGTAACCCGCAGCATAGTTTGCAAAGTCACCCGTATAGAGACATCCACCGAAGTTCTCGAACAGAATTACATCACCTGCGGCAGCCGACGAGGTTACAGGAGTACCTGTATAGGCCTTTGCGGTGGTCGAGTATGGAACAGGGTCGGAGATTTTGCCCGTAACCTTATCCTTCACACGGAAGTAGTAGGTTGTCTCCGGCTCCAAACCGCTGAACGTATAACGGCAAGGGAAGTAGGAGTATGCACCTGCCGAACCCTCGCGGAAGAATGCACCACCGAGGTCGAGTTGCAACTCCAAGTCGGTGCAAGCCGAATCCTTGTAGAGGTAGATGGTGTAGTTATCCTTATCGTAACCGTTGTGGTCCAAAGCATTCTTTGTAGGGTTGTTAGGGAACAACGATGTGAAGTAGTTGTTGGTGCGGTTACCCTCCGTAATTGTCCAACCGAGGTTCAGGGTTGTGTCGGTTGCACGTACCAAACCTGTCCAGATACCATTCGAGATAGACAATACCTCTACACGGATATCATCGACGAAGAAACGACACGCCTTGGTCGATGAGTTGCTACCAATACCGATACGCGATGTCGGAGTAACATCAATCAAATCAACAGT
>JAFVXS010000012.1 GCA_017501025.1 Alistipes sp. | reverse complement strand
GAGAAGTGCATAGCCACATAGCTATACAAGAAATGAGTGTTGTCGTATCCTCTTTTCGTTGAAACTGTCAGATTTCGTGTCAAGGATAAAAGCGAAAACACTTTCATCAAATATGTAACGCCGAGGGCATAACACCCACGACTTTGCAAAATTAGTGAAATTTTCTCAAATGACAACACTCTTCTGGGGTCTTGTTCGGATAAAATAGAAAATCCACTTTTGCTATGAGCGAAAGGTGATTAGATAGTAGGTGTGATTATTTACACTTAATTTAGACTACATAGAAGACTACACGCCAAGAGCAGGATTGGAGTTTAAGCGGTTTTTTGCATAAAAGTCGTTTCATAACCCAACAGCCTAACCTATTGTAAATAAATAAAATCGGCAGTGAATTGATTTTCACCGCCGAAAAAGGACAGTCTTTACGGGCAGCCTCTTTAATTTTTTGGTTATTTATGTTCCGATTGGTATATGAATTACAATAGGGTAATGCCGTGTTCGCGGAATTTCTCTTTGTCTGTCTCGGTCATTCCTATCTGCTTTCGGTCGAATGCAACAGCCTGATTGTGGTCATCGAGGTAATAGCGTTTGGCGTGTTTGTCAAACTCCTTGTTTGTCAGAGCAACCTTCTTATCGATGTATGGGCTATTGATGGATGCGGCATCACACATTGTATGGAACATCGAATAGGTGGTAATTGGTGACCAATTGTTTGTCTCGACAGCCGCAACACGGTCGGGATAACGTTGGCGATACTTATCCGAGAACCACATCATCGAGGCAACGTGTACCTGATAGTAGGTAATTGTCGGCGACGCGTGCAGGAAACGGTCGCGTTCGTCGTCGTAGAGGTCCTCGCCGTGGTCGGCACAATAGAGCAGTGTCGAATATACGTCCAACGAATCGATATACTCGATAATTTCGTTCAACACCATATCCGTATAACGAATAGAGTTGTCGTACGAGTTTACAACTTGCTCTTTATTCTCTATATCGATTGAGATGTTGTTGTCGGGCTTGAAGTGAGCAAACTCCTCCGGATAACGAAGATTGTAGGCGTAGTGCGAACCGTAGCAGTGCAGTATGAAGAATAGGTCGCCATCCTTCTCACTCTCGATAATACGTTTCATC
Source organism: Alistipes sp. (assembly GCA_017501025.1). Taxonomy (GTDB): domain Bacteria; phylum Bacteroidota; class Bacteroidia; order Bacteroidales; family Rikenellaceae; genus Alistipes. The sequence continues at coordinate 2,981 of JAFVXS010000012.1, read as the reverse complement.
ATTGAGAGCAACTGAATATCATATCTCGGAGCACCGATATATACACGCTCGTCAGCTTGGTCTGCCAACAAATCGACCAACGCACCCTGTTGTGTCTGATTGGAGATAAAATAGGTTTTGAATCCCGTATCCTCGAATATGTTGGCAATGCCTGTGCGTTTGTATATCTCTTCGTGATTGTGAGCCCCGACGCTTGTCAGCATTAGCGGCACGCTCTTGTGTGTTGTGTTGCTTTGGGTGAGCGTGTTGTGCAACAGTACGATATCGTTGCGTTGGCTCAACATAGGGTTGGTGTCGCGGTCGTAGCCATACATCGACCAACTTGCTGCTCGCGATGCCTCGCCTATAATATATATGTATATCTCTCGATCGCGAGGGTTGTCACTGCGAGTCGCTCTGTATGAAAAAGATTTGGTATTCTCTCTGTATTGCTTAACCTTGAAATGATTCGATATTGAGAGGTTGAGGTTGTACAGCACATTTGCCGGAAATACCTCGTTGAGGAATACACTCTCCTTGGATAGGAGTCGTGCGGGGATAAGTGTTAAGCCACCTATTGAGCCTACAACCAAACCCGAAATAATCAATACTCGCTGCATCTTTTTGGTGATACGGAAGTGCTTGTGCGAGGCGTATATTGAGTATATGAGAATAGGGCCGTATATGATGCAGACCGTAAATATTGCCTCCGACAAATTGGATAGCAACTCCGAAGCCTCTCCCGGATTTGTCGTAATGAGATTGGTGAACATATCGGTCGCAATAATCGACTGTCCCCACAAGAAGAGCAGGGCGATTTGGAATGCACATAAAATGAATATCCATACGCCAATAAGTGTGCTTGCACCTGTCAGTCTTATTACCGACAGCATAATCATATAGAAACCTATCGGAATCAAAATGCCTGCGATAATTGACCACCAACCATACTGCTCGGTATTTGCCAGGATGAAGTTGGGAATCATCGCAACGGCAATATAGGCGATAAGCAGTAGCAGTGCCTTTCGCGATGGTGCCTTATACAACCACTTTAAGAACTCCGTAAGTCTCTTCATTGTCGAATTAGAATGCCTCGTTAATTTGGAACATAAAGCTATGGATCATTCGCCCGTAGTTATCCTTCATACCAAATCCATAGTCGATGCGGATATTTACACGTTTTTTGAACTCCCAACGCAGACCAATACCGTAGTTAGGCATAGTTTGATCCCAGCGGAAGGTGTCGAAACTTTGGAATACGTTTCCGGCACCGCCCCACACCGTAGCACCGATACGTCGCCAGATGTTTTGACGCAATTCGGCTTGGAATGTAATCATATTGCGGTCGTTGAATCGCCCATCGTAGAAACCTCTCATTCGCGACGAACCACCCATCTTGGCATAGAATACCCACGGTGTTCCTTTGCTGTTAAACTCTCCATAGAGGTCGAGTGCCAACACACAACCTTTCCACAACTTTTTGTAGTAATCGACGATTACCTTTGTACTCCACATTGTTTTGCCTACATCACCCAAACCCTTTGGACGAATCGACTCGGAGAGCGAAATATAGATTCCTCGCGACGGGTTAGGGATAAAGTCTCGTGAGTCGTACTCCAACGAGAGCGAGAGTGCCGTCGAGAGGTAGTCGGTGCGAACGTTGTCAATACCAACACCTTGCCTTTCATTCAAGTAACCTCTCATCAATTCAGGAATATTGCGACCCGTTGCACTATACAGATTGTCGAAATTGATTTGTGCTCCGATAAAGGCATTTTTGAATATGCGATAGAGGTATGTCAGACGAATTTGCTGTTTGTCGCAACGATACTCAACAGGTCGGTTGCCCATTGCGGCATTGTAGCCCAAACCCCAAAAATAACTTGGCTGTGAGCGGAAACCGATATCGTAAGTGAGTCGGTGCTTGTCATCTTTGAAGATGTTGTTACCTTCGATACCGATTGTGTAACGTCCGATAATGGTGATGTTGAAGTAGAGCGATACGTTGGATGGTGCTATTTTGCGATTTGAACGGTCGATACGGTAGAGACCTGCGGCATAAAGACCCAATCCGAGGCTCGCACTTTCGGAGTAGGATGGGCCGCCAATAAATGTAACGTCAAACCTCTTTTCGAAGGTCTTGTCTGTTGCACTTTCGGCAAAATAGCGGTAGAAACGGCGGAAGAAATTCATCTTCTTTGGCTTCTTTCCATTCAAAGTATCAGCCTCGATAGAGGCCTTATCTGTGGCTTCTGTCGAGGCGGTGTCTTTGTTCGAATCTGTTGTAATAGGGGTGTATTTGTAAGGGATGGAATCGCGTCCCGAAACAAATATGCTGTCAGTTTGGGCAGTCGCAGTCGAAATCGATAGTAGTGCTATCAGTGCGACTATAACTCGTTTAGAGCTCATTATCGGTACTTCTCAATAGTTTTATAAAATTCGGCTTTATCTTCCGGGGTTACTTTTTCGGTAAGCAGATATACCAGCTCGCCCTCCTTCGATACAATCATAATCACGCACTTTCCGTTACAATTGCCCAACTGCCAACGAGTGCTTACAATATGGTCAGGGTCGTTCAGTACGGTACCGTTATTCTTTTCGGTGCGTTTGTTTGCGGCTTTGCATACCATCTTTTCACCCAGAGCGGTGTCGCCCGTATTCAGAATGCCGAAACCGAACAAATTTTTACCACTTGTAACGCCCGACTTCTCGATTTCGTCGGTAAATCGCATATTGGCGTTGCCGAATGGAATACCTGCATCAGGGTCGATGTAGAATATCAGCAGGTTTTTCTCGCCAAATTTTGGTAGAGTAATCGCCTCGCCCGTCAAAGATTTGAGTGTCAAATTCTCGACTTTGTGTGGTACGGGTGCCGCTACATCATCGGCTAGGAGTGTACCTACTGCAAAAATCGATACTGCGAGAGTAAAGATAAACTTTTTCATATTTTCAGTATATTTTATTTCAAGTGTTACGAACGAGTTGCAAAGATAGTGATTTTT
>JAFVXS010000011.1 GCA_017501025.1 Alistipes sp. | reverse complement strand
TGTTGTGCTGTGGAGCCGGTGCGGCTTTGGCATCGATATTCAAAGCTCCGATTACGGGTGTGGTATTCGTTTTGGAGATTTTGATGCTCGATATTACTGCATCGTCGGTTATTCCGTTGCTGATTTCATCGGTAACAGCCACAACCGTTGCTATCGTTTTGCGAGGTTTCGACCCAATTATCTCGGTATCGCTCACAACGTCCGACTCATTTCAAATTGCCCAGATACCGCTGTTTATCATATTAGGTCTGCTTTGTGGTTTGATGTCGTTCTACTTCACCCGAACAAACCATCTTATTGCAAAACTCGTAGGCGGCATCTCAAATCAATACAAACGCTGGGGTATTGCCGGCGTGGTTTTGGGCATACTGATTTTCGTATTCCCACCACTCTATGGTGAGGGCTACGAGGCGTTTGTATCGCTGATGCACGGCGACAAGCAATCGATTTTCGAGAACTCACTCTTCTACGCCTTTAAGGATATTGATTGGGTTGTGTTGATATACGTCTTGGCGGTTATGATGTTCAAGGTCGTAGCAATGGCAACTACAAATGCTGCGGGCGGTGTCGGTGGAACATTTGCACCTTCGCTCTTTGTAGGTGCATTTACAGGTGCTGCAATGGCACTATTCTGCAACATCTGTTTCGGTTGGGATATCTCGATTGCGACATTTACATTGGTCGGAATGGCAGGTGTGATGGCTGGTGTGATGAATGCACCGCTGACATCAATATTTCTTATTGCAGAGCTTTCGAACGGCTACGCACTCTTCATTCCTCTGATGATTGTTGCCTGCATTGCTTTTGCTATGGGCTACTACCTCGACCCCGATTCGATATATACGAAACGCTTGGCCGAGCGTGGCGAGTTGCTCACTCACGACAAAGATAAGTCGGTATTGGTATTCTTGCGATTGGACGAGTTGATGGAGACCGATTTCATCCGCTTGCGAGAAACTATGACACTTGCCGACATTGTCAGCATTATATCCACGTCGCGACGAAATATATTCCCCGTAATCGACAACTTCGGACATCTACTCGGAATAATACAGTTGGATGACCTGCGTGAGGATATGTTTAAGCCCGAAAAGCGTGGAACGCCTATTCGTCACTATATGATACAACCACCGGATAAGATTTTGGAGCGAGAGCAAATTCAGGAGGTTTTGCCACGATTCAAACAGAACCATACCTGGATGTTGCCGGTTGTTGATAGAAATAATCGCTACTTGGGCTTCATCTCGAAATCCCGTATTTTGGATGCATACCGCGAACAGTTGGTAAATATAACGCAGTAATCGATGGGGAAAATTAAGTCTATAATCTTCGATTTTGACGGCACAACCGCCGACACCACTCCCTGCATACGTTACTCCACAATAAAGACATATCGCGAAATAGGTATTGAACCCGACCCCGATATGATTGCAACAAATATGGGACTGACATTGCGACAATTTCTCGCACTATTCTTTCAGGGTGATGACGAGGCTCTGTTTGAGCGTGTTTGCAGACGCTACGAGGAGGTATATCGCACCGAGGGAATTTATATGGTAAAGTTGTTCGACCACGTCCTCAACACTCTCGCGAAGCTCAAAGCGGCAGGCATTAAGTTGGCTATCGGCTCAAACAACGTACAGGTTGCCCTGCAATACTACTCCAAAGCTCTCGGACTTGACAAGTATATCGATGAGATTGTGTGTGTCGATGATGTAGAGCACGTAAAACCTGCACCCGATATTGCAATCGAAATTATGCGTCGATTCAACACTACCCCCGACGAGACACTTGTCGTAGGCGATTCTACCTACGATATCGATATGGCTATCGCAGCAAAGTGTCCGACCTGCGGTGTAACGTATGGAGCCCACTCTGCCGATAAACTTCGCAAGGCAGGTTGTCAGGCAACCATAGACTCATTCGACGAACTCATAGAGTTTGTTCTCGGCAAATAAAAGAAAACAATAGCGGCAGAAGTTTGAGACCTCTGCCGC
>JAFVXS010000094.1 GCA_017501025.1 Alistipes sp. | reverse complement strand
GCGTCGTACGTTATTTTGGAGCGTGCTGTGCCACATATCGAGGATGGATTGAAACCCGTGCAGCGTCGTATTTTGCACGCAATGAAGGTTGCCGATGATGGTACGCTGACAAAGGTTGCCAATATTGTGGGTCAAACTATGCAGTATCACCCTCACGGCGATGCATCTATTAAGGATGCGTTGGTGCAGTTGGGACAGAAGGAGCTGCTGATTGATACGCAGGGTAGCTGGGGTAATATCCTTACGGGTGATGAGGCTGCTGCTGCACGTTATATCGAGGCACGCCTTTCGAAATTCGCTTTGGAGGTGGTCTATAATAAAAAGACAACCGAGTGGAAACTCGCTTACGATGGTCGTAAGGAGGAGCCTGTAACGCTGCCCGTAAAGTTCCCGTTGCTGTTGGCACAGGGTACGGAGGGTATTGCTGTCGGTTTGGCATCGAAAATTTTGCCACACAACTTCAATGAGTTGATTTCGGCATCCATTGCATATCTTCGTGGCGAGGAGTTCCAACTCTATCCCGACTTCCCTACGGGCGGAATGATTGATGTGTCGCGTTACAACGACGGTCTGCGAGGTGGTGCTGTTAAGGTGCGTGCGAAGATATCGAAGATTGATAAGAATACGCTGGCAATTACCGAGATACCGTTCTCGACTACGACCGATTCTATTCGTGAGTCGATTATGAAGGCGAATCAGAAGGGTAAAATCAAGGTGCGTCGTGTTGATGATAATACTGCGAGCAAGGCCGAAATTATCGTTCAGGTAGCGGCTGGCGAGTCGTGCGACAAGACAATCGATGCTCTGTATGCCTTTACACAGTGTGAGGTGTCGATTTCGCCTAATGCTTGCGTTATTCGTGACGAGAAGCCTGTATTTATTGGTGTTAGCGATATTTTGCGACACTCGGCCGACCATACACGCGATTTGTTGCGTCGTGAGTTGGAGATTGCGTTGGCAGAGCATAATGCAGCGTGGAATCAGGTGTCGCTCGAAAAGATATTTATCGAGAATCGACTCTATCAACTCATCGAGGGTTGTCGCTCGCGTGAGGAGGCTTACGAGGCGGTAGGACGTGGTTTGGAGCCATTCAAGGGGCTGTTGCGTGATGAGATTACGTTGGACGATATCCAGCACCTTACGGAGTTGAAGTTTATCAGAATTTCGCGTTACGACTCCGAGAAGGCAGATAACGAGATAAAACAGATTGAGAAGGATATCAAACAGACCAAGTACGATTTGGCACATTTGACCGACTATGCCATCAAATATTTCGAGCATATCCGCGAGAAGTATGGCGAGGGACGTGAGCGTCGTACCGAGATTAGAGAGTTCGATTCGATTGAGGCGACAAAGGTTGTGGTATCGAATGCCAAACTCTATGTCGATAGAGCAGAGGGCTTCTTCGGAATCGGTAAGTCGATGAAGGGTGCCGAATATGTCTGCGACTGTTCGGATATCGACGATGTTATTGTGATATTGAAGGATGGCCGCTACTATATCAAGAAGGTTGCCGAGAAGTCGTTTGTCGATAAGGGTATATATTATATAGGTGTGTTCAAACGCAATGATGAGCGAACAATCTATAACATTCTCTATCGCGATGGTCGTGCAGGTGCTATTATGATGAAGCGATGTGCCATTAAGGGCATAACTCGCGACAAAGAGTATGATTTGACCAAGGGTACGCCTAATAGTTCTATTCTCTATATGTCGGTTAATCCGAATGGCGAGGCGGAGGTGTTGAAAGTCTATTTCAAGGCTCGACCTCGTTTGAAGCGACTTATTGTAGAGTTGGATTTCGCAGATTTGGCAATCAAGGGACGTCAGAGTCAGGGTAACCTCTTCTCGCGTTACAGTATCAGCAAAATAGTGTTGAAGGAGCACGGAACATCGACCTTGTCGGCTCAAAATATATGGTGGGATGAGGATATACGTCGTTTGAATAGCGATGGTCGTGGACGTCTGCTC
>JAFVXS010000093.1 GCA_017501025.1 Alistipes sp. | reverse complement strand
TCGGCAATATCTGCCTCGGTCGCAGCTGCTACAATAAGCATCTCGGCGTGTTCGTCACGGATAGCCTCGGCAACAGCCTGCGTGTGAGCATTGCCCGTTACGGCGCTCTTCTCATCTACGTTGCAGACATACAATACAGGCTTGTCGGTCAGCAGATTGAGGTCAGCAACAGCCTTTCGCTCCTCTTTGTCCAACTCCACTGTGCGAGCCGACAGTCCCTGCTCCAAAGCAGCCTTGTAACGAACGAGAATGTCGTATTGGCGCTTTGCCATCTTATCACCACCCGTTTGAGCCTGCTTTGCTACCTTTGCGATACGATTCTCGACTGTTTCGAGGTCTTTGAGTTGCAATTCGGTATCGATTACCCCCTTGTCGCGAACAGGATCGACCGAGCCATCAACGTGAGTAATATTGCCATCCTCAAAACAACGCAGTACGTGGATAATTGCATTGGTATTGCGGATGTTTGCCAAAAATTTGTTACCAAGACCTTCGCCCTTCGAAGCACCCTTGACAAGACCTGCGATATCTACAATCTCAATAGTCGTTGGTATTACACGTTTTGGGTTATCTATCTCTGCCAGCTTTATCAGACGCTCATCGGGTACCGTAATTACGCCAACATTTGGTTCGATGGTGCAGAACGGGAAGTTTGCCGATTGTGCTTTTGCATTGGATAAGCAGTTGAAAAGTGTCGATTTTCCGACGTTTGGCAATCCTACGATGCCACATTGTAAAGCCATATCTTATAAGTTTTCTCTGTTTGTATCAAAATTTATTCTATCTCCTCGCCAAAGAGTGTTGCCGACGATGCCGATGTAATGCGTACGCGAACGTAGTCGCCCTTTTGATGCTCTTTGCGGGCAATGATTACCACTTTGTTTTGCGATGTGCGACCAAAAACCTGCTCTTCGCTGCGTCGTGATGTACCCTCGATAAGTATCTCGAACTCCTTGCCTACATCACGTTGATTGCTGCGGAGTGAGAGTTCGTTTTGTAACTCGATAATCTCTGCCAATCTTCTGCCCTTTGTCTCCTCATCGATATTGTCGGCAAAGTGGCGAGCCGAGAATGTATTGGGACGCTCGGAGTATTTGAACATATATGCAAATTCGTATCCGACCTCCTCCATTAACGATACGGTTTGGCGGAAATCATCTTCGCTCTCGTCGCAGAAGCCGACAATGATATCGGTGGTGATACTGCAATCGGGCATACGCTTGCGAATAGCATTAATACGCTCCAAATACCACTCTCGTGTATATTTTCGATTCATCTTTGCGAGCATCACATTCGAACCCGATTGTGCAGGAAGGTGTATGCAGCGGCAGATGTTATGGTGTTGTGCCATTGTGTCGAGCAGTTTGTCGCTCAAATCTTTCGGATGCGAAGTGGCAAACCTCACACGCAGCTCGGGCGATATAGCGGCTGTCATTGCCATCAAATCGGCAAAATCAACATCCTCGAATTTGTATGAATTTACGTTTTGTCCCAACAAAGTAACCTCGCGGTAACCATTTTCGAAGAGTTGGCGAGCCTCGCGGAGTATCGATTGCGGATTGCGACTGCGTTCGATACCTCGGGTATATGGTACAACGCAATACGAACAGTAGTTGTTACAACCTCGCATAATGGCAATATATGCCGTAACGCCGTTTTTGTCGAGTCGTACAGGTGCAATATCGGCGTATGTCTCTTCGCGTGAGAGTTCAACGTTAATGCCTTTCCCACCCTCTTCGGCTTTGCGAAGAAGCTGTGGCAGAGAACGATACGAATCGGGGCCTGCAACAATATCCACACCATATTCGCCCTCGATAAGTTGCTCTTTGAGTCGTTCTGCCATACAGCCAATCACGCCTATTACGAGCGATGGTTTAGCTCTGCGAAGGCGACGCATCTCACTCAATCGTCCCCAAATACGCTGTTCTGCATTGTCACGAATTGAGCAGGTGTTAATCAGAATAACGTCAGCCTCGTTAATCTCTTCCGTATAGCGATAGCCCTCCTCTTGGAGTATCGATAGTACGATTTCGCTGTCGCCGACATTCATTTGGCAACCGTATGTCTCGATAAAGAGCTTGCGACCTTCGCCACGGAGTGGACGTAAATTATTGATTTGCATCATCTGTTACATTGTTTGTATTTCGCTCTTGTCGGGCAGTGGCTTAAAACCTTCGCCAAATGTGTTGTAGGCACTCGTAACCACAAAGAAGGCACGAGGGTCACACTCCTTGATGGCGTGTTGCACCTGCAAGAGATTTTTGTTAGGCACAACGAGCATAATCATCTCTTTCTCGTCATTCGAGAACATTCCCTGCGATTTGATATAAGTAGCCGAACGGTCCAAATCGTAGAGGATATAGTCACGCAGACGTTCGTTGTGCTTGTCCAGAATTATAAATATCATCTTATCGTACGATGCACCACTGATTACATAGGCCAAAACACGCGATGTTACGTATATTGTTATCAGCGAGTAGAATGACAACAACCAACCCGCAGCATCAGGCTCACCTGTTCCGAGACCGAAGCCGATAACGAGCAGACCCGACAACACAACTACCGAGTCGGCGAGCAGTACGGCATTCGAAAAACTTATGTGGAAATATTTTTGGAGCATCATTGCGATAATATCGGTGCCGCCTGTTGTTGCTTGTTGTCGCACGACAAGACCCACGCCGATACCCAAAAATACCGAGCCGATAATCGAGGTAAGCATAAGGTGATTTGAAAGGTCGATAACACCACCCAGCAATTGAGCAGGGTCGAGCGACTGCATAGCTTCTTCGGTCGGGTACGACAGGCGGGTTATGAGGTTCATTGCACCCGGCGTATATAGGGCAGCGACAATGGTCTTTGTGCCGAATTTGCTGCCGAATATGATGAACGCCAAAATCATCAACGGCACATCGAACATATAGCCGAATGTTCCGACCTGAATTTCTGGGAATATGTTGTGCAGGACGATACTTGCACCGTAAACACCTCCCGGAACGATATTGTATGGGCTGATAAAGAATACATAACCAACGGCCATTATCGTACAGCCGACAAAAATCATAAGCCACGAATACCACCAGTCAAGCGAGAAGAGTGGTGCTGTAAATTGATGCAGTTTCATAGTAAAATTTGATTTATCGTACAAAGATAAGAAAAAACTCTATGAGTTTTTAGTTTTACTACGAAAATTTGTGTCTATAATCGATTTATGCTCTACATTTGTTGTGGCAGCAAAAAAAACACCCCGAAATTTCGGAGTGTTGTTCTGTGCAAAAATTCGTTTTTATTGTTGCGGTTGAGGTGCCTGACCGCCGTGTCCGCCTTGTGGTCGAGGGCCACGTCCGAGTCGCTTTTCGACGATGAAGATTTTCGAGATTTGTGCAGGTGTCAGATACTCTTTGAACACACGCAGATACTCCTTCTTGCAGCTGATTACGTCGGCGTCGGCATTTAATTGAGCCATAACGAGTTGGGCAGCAACTTTCTCGGTGATTTCCTTACCTTTGTAGGAGTCCATCACCATCTTCAAATCTTTGTGAATATTGCGAATTTCGCGTTGGTACTGCATATATACAGGAGCAAATTTTTCGGCCTGTTCGTCGCTCATTTCGAGTGACTCTTTGAGGGCTTCGATACGTTTGTTTGCTCTGTTTTGTTCACCTCCGGGTCCACCCATTCTCGGGCCACCGTGAGGTTGAGCTGTGGCTGTTGTTACTGCGAAAACAGCCAATACGATTGCGAAAAACTTTTTCATACTTTTTGTGTTTTGTGTTAACCTTTCTGCAAAGATAGTAAAAATTTCATAATATCCACACCGTCGGCATAATCATTTAGGGTTGGTTGTTGAGCTTCGCCCAAACGGATGCCGCCTGCAAACTCTGCGATGTTTGTCGTGCAGCACTGTATGCGGTTTTGGTTCGTATCGAGCCACTTTTCGACCTCTTCTAACGAACTGTATCTGTAAATGTTTATGCGGCTTATGTGTTGTGGAAATTCAGGTGCTGCGACCTTCGTAATTATCGCCTCGCCGAGCTCCTCAAAGCGAACGCCCTGCAAAGTCATCAAAGCTCGACATTGCAGATAGTTGTTGTGATATGGATGCGACATTTTTGGTGCTGCGAGTTCGATTTTCAGCCCTTCGGGAGCGAATATGAGCGATACATTTCGGCAGCCGAGCCCGTCGTATGTGAATATATCGTCGGCTACGCTCTGCCACTCCTCTGCCGTGACATTTGACGAGAGAACGGCTACGGAGTGCCGAGACGAACGCAATAGGGTCGGGGTTGTGCCAAACATCGAGCGGAAGTGTAGATTTGCACTCTCGCCCCCTGTTGCAATTATGCCGTTGTAGGTGCGTGCAGGGTCGAATTTCTCTATTTGCACAGCGGGGTCGATGCGGCATATTTCGTCGGCGAGAAACTCCATCAACACACGGTCTTTGCTCGATGGTTTTATGTGGGGGATATCGCCCGCAACCAAAACGCAGAGCATATCGGCAAAGCCTACGGCAGGGATGTTTCCCGCCATAATTATTGCAATATCGAGTGGTTTGTGCGGTGCGATAGGGTAGTTTGCTGCCCACGCTTCGAGTTTGTCGCGTTGCAACATTTGTCGGCGTATGGCGTCGATGGCACGGCAAATACTCTGTGGCGTAAACCACTCGTTTTGGGCGACTGCTTCGTCGATTATCTGTCGAGAGCGGTCGTCGCAGCCGAATGTTTCGAGCCTTTGTCCAAGTGTCGAGAGAGTGTAAATCATATCACAAAAATAGAAAAAACGGATGATTTCTGCAAATCATCCGTTTTTGTCCTAGCAGTCCTATTTGTCCTATTTGTCCTATTTGTCCTATTTGTCCTATTTGTCCTAGTCGTCCTAGTTGTCCTAATAAGACCACTCTTTTGAGCTTTTTGGAGCATTTGGTACATTCGTGAAGAATGTGAAACCCGTGAGTGCCTCGATTTCGGCTACGCTTTTGGTCTGTATCGTTGCCGAGCCGGAGTGTTCCACCCAATAACCGATGCACTGCAACTCGCTTGTCGAGCACTCTTGTACTCGTTTGCCCGAGTTACCCGTCTTTGTGCGGAGCAACACTTTGTAGTAGTGCGTAGGTACTGCACAAGCTTTGCCCGTACCTTTGCTGTCGTAGGCATAGCCTTGCGAGCCGTCGAAATGGGCTCCTGTTACGACGTAGAGCGTATCCGAGCATATCATATTCTTGCGAATATTATCTTCGAGATTCATCCACGCGCCTCCGTTAAGGGCTTGCAACTGCGGTGTCATATTCGTTGCATAGAACGTTGTGTAGTTATCCTCTACCGATACAGTTCTATCAGCCGAAGGCAGTTGATGACCTCGCGAATGGCTGTACGTATCGCTACCTTGTGGGTAGTATGCGTTTTTGCTGATATATGCCTCGTACGAGTTGTCTATGCAGTAGGGGTCGTAGTCGAACGCGTCGGTACGCGATGTGCTACCCAAGTAGCACGAGTGCAGCGGATATGCCACCCACAAAGCACAGTGCTTTGCCTTGTCAAATCCGAACGAGTAGTTTCGCAACTTCGAGTTCGAAGGCAACGATTCGTGTGCTGCAACCTCGTAGTTTGCGAGCGTACGTGCTGCCGGCAACTCTGCCCAATTTCGAGCCAATGCAGGCTCTGCTCCGAGTGTCGTAAACTCTATTGTCTCTCCAAAGAACGATTGGCTTTGGGATGCGTAATCCTCTGTGCCGTTTACTACGACGTAAGCACGAGCGTAGTATGTTGTATTTTGGTTAAGTCCCGATATCGTTTTCGTAAAGTAGCCGCTTGTTCCGCTTGTGGTCGAAGCTGTAACTTTTTGACCCAACGATGGCGAAGTGCCGAACTCGAAACCAACCTCCGATGGAGCGGTTGTTGCTGCCGAATATTGGCCCGACAGGGTTGCCCCTGTCGTACCAACATCGTAAGCTGCCAAAGTGTAGGATTGTGCCGATGGCTCTACACCACTCGGATCACTCTCCCCACCACTTCACTCGGCTGTGTAGGTTACCTCAATTGATTTGATACGAGTCTGACCGCTGCTATTACACTGGAATACAACTTCGGAACTACCGCTATTATTTGTCCAAGTTTGAACACCGTTATTAGTATTCAAAGTACCGCCGCCAGAAGACAAATTGAAATTATCGTAAGAAGAACTTACGCAAGTGAAGACAATTTTTGTAATCTTGCCGCCACTAATAGTCAAAGTGTTGTTAGTGTAGCAACGCATAGCAGTACCATTATTATAATATTTTGGAGGATTACTAGCACTGCCTTTTGCAAATTTCAAAGCAATATCACCTTCGGTGAAGTCTGTGTAAGATGTAGCATCCGTCAGACCCATAGACGAGAATTGGAATGTTACAGTCTGCTCTACTGCTGCACCGGCTGCTTGCTGTGTAAGGTTGATAACAACATCATCTACACCCTCTGCCGAAAGAGTGATAGTACCAGGCTTCTCGGTAGCGGCGGTGTTCTCTGCAACCGAGTAGGTCAAAGTCGAACCGCTAACCGATGCGGCTGTAACACAACCTGTGTAAGCAACATTTACGGTAGCAATGTTTTCTACGGTCAAAGCAAGAGTTGCATCGGTTACACCGGCAGCAGGTACTGTGATTGCGGTTTCCTCTGCTTCGAGTAC
>JAFVXS010000092.1 GCA_017501025.1 Alistipes sp. | reverse complement strand
TGCGAACCTTGCCCGATGTGTTTGAGTGCTCTATATTGGGCAGGTGTCGAGCGTATATTCTACGGCAACACCAAAGCCGATGCCGCAGCAATCGACTTCGACGACTCATTTATTTACGACGAGATTGCATTGGACTATGCCGACCGCTCGATTCCTTGTATAAACATTATGCGAAAAGAGGCTCTTTCGGGCTTCAAAGCGTGGAGCGACAAAGAGGATAAGGTGTTATATTAGGCGACAAAAAACTACTAACCGATGAATCTGCCACTACTGATAGCACGGCGAAGTGCATCGAACCTATCGCCCGTACAGCAAACGATGAAGCGTATAGCATCGATTGCCATCACTATCAGTGTCGCAGTAATGATTATCACGGTTGCCGTAGTTGCGGGATTTCGCCAGCAGATAGATAAGGCGACACACTTTTTGTCGGCAGACATTATAGTCTCGGCACCTGCAAATCGCTCTACAACATCACAACCTCAACCGATTCACCACAGCGACTCCCTATTCAACCTCATCGCCACAACATCGGGTTGCGATGCCGTTCGTCCGTTTGCACTCTGCGGAGCCATTGCCCGCAATGCCGACAATGCGGCGAGCGTCGTTATAAAGGGGGTTGGCAGTGACTATCCGCTCACAATGCTCGAAGAGTTGATTACAGATGGTCGGGTACCGCACCGTGACGCTACAAATCGTCGAGAGGTTGCCATTCCGCACACATTGGCTCAAACTCTGGGCATAAAGACGAACGATCGCATAGAGTTGCTGTTGATAGGCAACGGAACACGTCCCGAACGTAAAATATTTAAGGTGTCGGGCATATACAACGCTATCGGCAGCTCGTTAGGCTCGCCTATATTGGTCTCCAATATCCACTCCGTGCAACGAATCAACGGATGGAGTGACAACCAAATCTCGGGTTACGAAATAGAGACTGCATCACGAGAGTATGCGGAGGAGGTCGCAGATTTCATTGAGTTGCGACTGATGTACGACTACGAGGGCGACGAGAGTCTGCAAGTTACCACCATTGCCCGTCAGTTCCAAAGCATATATGCGTGGTTGGAGACTCACGACATAAATGCCGTAGTGATTATTGTGATTATGTTTGCTGTGGCACTCTTCAACGTCATCACTACCCTATTGACAATGGTTGCCGAGCGAACAAAGATGGTCGGCATATTGAAGAGTTTGGGTATGTCAAACCGAACTCTGCGACACATATTCCTCTATCGCACAGCCGAAATCGTTGTATTGGGAGTTGTTGCAGGCGATATCATCGGTTTGGGATTGGCAGCCCTGCAAGCACATACACACATCGTTTCGCTCAACAGCGATGCCTATATTATCGACCACGTACCCGTTGCAATCAGCGTAGGAGATATCGTAGTGATAAATCTCGTATTCGGAGTTGCCATTATCGCCTTTACAGCCATTGCAACCTCGATTATACAGCGTATCACGCCTGCTGTTGCGGTAAAATATGAGTAGAAGATGAGCATAAAAAGAGATAAAAACGGTGTAGCAGCCGACCAAACCCGACAGACCAAAGAGGTGCAGCAGATGTTCGACGACATCGCCCCTACTTACGATCGTGTAAACCACATCTTATCGTTATCAATCGACAAATTGTGGCGACGACACACCGTGAAAATAGTAGAAAGACTCCGCCCAAAGCAGATTTTGGATTTGGCGACAGGCACTGGCGACCTTGCAATAGCGATGGCTCGACGTATCGACTCTGCCAAGATATATGGAGCCGACCTCTCGTCCGAGATGTTGGCTGTTGCCGAGAAGAAAGTTGCAGCACTCAATCTGCAAGACCGCATAACTTTCGCACAGTGCGGAGCTGTCGAAATAGGTATGAAAGATGGCTCAATCGATGTAGTAACCATCGCATTCGGTATTCGCAACTTTGAGAATCGAGAGGCTTCGTTGGCAGAGATTTACCGCACACTACGCAATGGCGGACATCTTGTAATTCTCGAATTTTCAAACCCTCGCAATCCTCTTGTCGGATGGCTATATCGCATCTATTCGCACAAGATTTTACCATTTATCGGCGGATTGATATCGAAAAACCGTCGTGCATACGAGTATCTCCCCGCTTCGGTCGATGAGTTCCCCGAGCCGGAGGAGTTTATGGAGATTTTGAAGTGCAGCGGCTTTACAAACGTATCGCGTCGCTCACAAAGCCTCGGAATTGCACAAATATATATTGCACAACGAAGTAATTAACAAAAGCAGATATTGTAATGAGACTTTTTATAACCAAACTTCTCGCCACGTTATTGCTTGCAACGGTAGGTTTTAGCAGTTGCAGTGCCCAAAAGATGCAGGAACGTATTAAGGAGAAACTCAAAATCGAGGCTATCGAAAATATCTCCGGCTCAATCGGCAGCGGATGGATTATTACGTTGCGTGTTCGTAACGACTCATCGTTCTCGCCCGTACTGACACGTGGCGAAGGTGATATATATATCGATGGCACAAAGACGGCATACGTAATGTTGCTCTCACCTGTCGAGTTACCTAAACACAGCACATCGTCGGTCGATGTACCGTTGAGTATAACCATCCACAGCCCCCTGAAAGCTATTGCTCTGTTGATGCGGCTCTCGCAACGTAACTTTGACAACATCGATATCGCATTCAAAGCCTCGGTAAAGGCTATGGGAGCAGAACGCAACATCGTGGTAGAACGAGTGGGTGTAAATGCAATTTTGAACCAATTCGGATATAAATAACACAGAGTATGACCAAACTTTTCAGAGTGTGCTCGGCAATCGCCCTGACGGCGTGCATCATCAGCGTAACGGCACAAAACCTCAAAACATACAAAGAGAGAATCGGCTCCCCTATTCGAATCGACTCGCTCCGCACCATAAATGCAACCGTAGAGAGTCGCGAAAGTGGCAGAGCTGCCATTGTGGGCAACATCGAAGAGCAGAAGGCTGCTGCGGTGGATGGCTTCCGCATTATGATTTTTATGAGTAAGACGCCTACGGCTCGCACCGAAGCTCTGGCGGCTCGCGACTCGATAGCGAAGTATGTTCCGTCGCACCGACAGTATGTAACCTACGAAAACCCATATTTTAAGGTATCGGTAGGCAACTGCACTACACAAGAGGAGGCTTTGGTGCTGTTGGAAGATGTGAAACGTTACTTCCCAAAGGCATTTATTATGCGTGAAAATATTCCGTTGGAGGAGCTAATTATCGAATAAAATCACATATTTTTTAATTTTGTGATGACAAACAGAATTTTTAACGCTTAAAATTAGTTGATTATGAAAAAGATTTATGCACTCGTTGCTGCTATCGCAGTTTTCGGTATGGTAGGTTGTTGTGGTGATGGTCAGAAGAAAGCAGAGCCTTGTGCAGAGCCTTGTCAGGCTTGCGAGCAGGCTGCTGTTGAGGTTGTTGAGGCTGCTCCTGCTGCCGAGGCTGCCCCTGCAGAGGTTGCACCAGAGGCTGCTCCTGCACAGTAAGCACATCGCACTATAACGCAAATAAGGCTATCGAGTTCGATAGCCTTATTTTTTGTATTGCATTGAGTGTTATGACCTACTGCAAGCCAAATTCTTGCTGCAACATCTCCACTGCATCGAGACGCTCCCAGCCAAAAAATTCAACCTCGCGTTCAACCTCGACACCATTCTCGAACACCTTTACAGCTTTGGTGTAAGGACGATTTCCAAAGTGTCCGTACGATGCCGTAGCCTCGAAAATAGGGTTCTTCAAGCCAAAACGCTTTACGATGCTCGATGGACGCAAATCGAACAGACGTGCAACACGCTCGGCAATCTCGCCATCATCAATCGAGAGGTGGCTGGTCGAATAGGTATCGACATAGACCGACAACGGCTCGGCGATACCGATAGCATAACTCAACTGTACCAACACCTCGTCGGCAATACCTGCCGCCACCATATTTTTGGCGATATGGCGTGCTGCATAGGCAGCCGAACGATCAACCTTCGAGGAGTCCTTACCCGAGAAGGCACCGCCTCCGTGAGCACCACGACCACCATAGGTATCGACAATAATTTTACGTCCCGTCAGACCTGTATCGCCGTGAGGGCCACCAATTACGAACTTACCAGTAGGATTGACGTGCAGGATATAGTCGTCGCCAATAAGTTCTGCCAATGGGTCCTCGGCACGCTCCAAACGAGCCTTAACACGTGGTATGAGGATATTGCGAACATCCGCACGAATATCATCAACCGATACGCAATCGTCGTGCTGTGTCGATACGACAATAGTATGCACACGCAGTGGCTGACGCTCGTCCGAATACTCGATAGTCACCTGACTCTTTGCATCGGGACGAAGATAGGTCATCACACTGCCCTCACGACGAATCGCAGCAAGCTCTTTCAATATAACGTGCGACAAAATCAGCGTTGCAGGCATCAATTCGCGGGTTTCACGTACGGCATAGCCGAACATAATACCCTGATCGCCGGCACCTTGCTCCTCCTCGGTAGCACGGACAACGCCCTGATTGATATCTGCCGACTGCTCGTGAATTGCCGACAATATACCGCAAGATGCGGCATCAAACTGCAACTCGCTACGATTGTAGCCGATACGCTCGATTACGCGACGTACGGTCTGCTGAATATCGACATAGGCTTCGGATTGAACTTCGCCTGCTACCACTACCAAGCCTGTGGTGCAGAGCGTTTCGCAAGCGACCTTCGAAGCGGGGTCGCGACGCAGAAATTCGTCAAGAATAGCATCTGAAATCTGATCGGAGA
>JAFVXS010000091.1 GCA_017501025.1 Alistipes sp. | reverse complement strand
TATGACCTGGAAAAAGCCGCCGAGTATCTGGAAGAAGCGGCGAAGCAGTGGAGTTACCGAATTTTGGTCAAAAAAGGGTAGATCTCCGCAAAAAATGACCTCTGATGCAATAAAAGATTGCACGACTTGTTATAATTAAAAAATTATAACTACCTTTGCGTGCTTAATTAACCAATCAAAGTCGTAGAGATGAAGATAGCACTTGCACAACTTAACTATACAATTGGAGATGTCTCCGGAAACAGTGCGAAAATTATAGATGCCGTCGAGCGTGCAAAACGCGAAGGTGCCGATGTTGTAATCTTTGCTGAACAGGCATTGTCGGGAACTCCGGCAGTCGATTTGTTGAGGAAGACCACCTTCTTGGAACTTTGTGAGGAGGCGTTGGAGCAGATAGCCAAACATTGTGATACCATTACGGCCATTGTCGGAGCACCAATTCTTTCGGTCGATGGTACATTGAGTGCAGCTGTTGTTATGGAGAAGGGTACGATTACCCACTGTGCAACAAAATATCACATCACGGCACGACGCGAAATGGGCTTTTTGACATCGGGCGTAGGTGTCGAAACTATCAATATCTGCGGCGAGAAGGTAGCGCTGATTGTCGGAGACGACTTCCGTAGAATGAAATCGGTGGCTCGTAAGGCGGATATCTATATCAATATCAACGCCCGTCGTTATGGTAAGGGCGTCTTGTCGAATCGCTACCGTACCATACACGATGTGGCATATCTCAACGCCAAGACGGTTGTTATCATCAATCAGGTTGGTGGCTCCGGTGAGATTGTCTATGATGGCACTTCGGGCATAATCGACTCACGTGGACGATTGATGTTGAAGATGAAGAGTTTTGCCGAGGATTTTGCAATCTACGATACTGCTGCCGAGAATGTCGAGGCGCAACTCCCCGAGAATCTCTATAGCCACGACCGTACCGAGCTCAACTACGAGGCTGCGGTATTGGGTTTGCGTGACTATTTCCGCAAAAATGGTTATGCCAAGGCTTGTGTCGGTTTGTCGGGTGGTATCGATTCGGCGGTTGTTGCTTGTATTGCGGCCGATGCGTTGGGTCGTGAGAATGTGCGAGGTTTGATGATGCCTTCGCAATTTACACCCGATGTTTCGGTTGAGGATGCGACACTTTTTGCAAAAAATCTCGGAATCGAGTATAGCGTTTTGCCAATTACCGAGGTGTACGACTCTATTGTCGATACGTTGAAGCCTGTTATCGGCGGACGTGATTTCGACTCGACGGAGGAGAATATACAGACCCGAATTAGAACACTGATGTTGATGGCATTGCAGAATAAGACGGGCTATATCTTGCTCAACTCATCCAACAAGAGCGAGAACGCTCTCGGTTTATGTACGCTTTATGGTGACACTGCGGGTGCTTTCAGTGTTACGGGAGACCTCTACAAGACCGAGATGTATGATTTGGCTCGCTATATCAATCGTCGTTTTAACGATGTTATACCGCAGCATATATTGTCAAAAGAGCCATCGTCGGAGTTGCATCCCGACCAGAAAGATAGCGATATTTTGCCACCATACGAGGTTGTCGATGCTATTTTGATGCGAATGATTGAGCAGGGACAACATCGTGAGGAGATTAAGAATGCGGGATACGATTCGGATGTTGTTGAGCGTATCCACGCAATGATTATGCAGAACGAGAAGAAACGTTACCAATTCCCACCTGTATTGCGTCTGTCGTCGTGTGCATTTGGACACGAGCGATTGATGCCGTTGATTAACAAATATGGCGACTAAAATTTTTGCGTAGTCCGCGTTGCAGAATGTCGTCAAAGATTATTACACATTCCGGTAGAGTAGTATCGGTTGAGAGTCGCAGAGTGAGTGTTGCTATCGAGGTCGATGAGGCTTGTAGCAGATGCTCGGCAAAGGGTGCGTGTGCGGTTGGCGGAGGTGCGGAGTGCCGCATAGTTAAGGTCGATGTGCCGTCGTCGCATACATACAAAGTCGGAGATTTGGTTGAGGTAGCCATTCGTCGTTCTACGGGTCTTGTTGCGGTAATGCTCTGCTATGTAGTGCCGTTGTTGTTGCTTGTCGGAGTCTTGGCTGTGGCAGTTGCGTTTAATGTGGGAGAGGGTGTGGCAGCGGTATCGTCGTTGCTGTCGTTGGCAATATATTATGTGGTGTTGGCTTTGGTGCATCGCCATATATCGAAGAGGATAATATTTACAATTAAGAATAGAGAATGAGTACTCTGATTTACACTATCTTAACACTTTGTGCCATTGGTGTTATTGCCGCACTTGTGTTGTATTTTGTCGCTCGAAAGTTCCACGTTGAGGAGGATGAGCGTATTGATGTTGTTGAGCGAAAGTTGCCCGGTGCAAATTGTGGCGGTTGCGGCTTTGCCGGATGTCGAGCTTTTGCTACGGCTATGGTAGAGAGTGATGATATATCGTCGCTCTACTGCTCTGTTGGTGGCGGTGATGTGATGGCGGATATCGCATCGTATCTCGGCAAGGAGGCTCCGGTGAAGGAGCCGCTGGTTGCTACGGTACGTTGTGGTGGTTCGTGCGATAAGCGTCCTCGTACCAATATTTACGGGGGAGTTCGTTCGTGCAGTGTTGCATCGGCGTTGTACGTAGGCGAAACGGCTTGTGCTTATGGCTGTTTGGGATATGGCGATTGCGTTGAGGCGTGCCAGTTTGATGCCATACACATCAATCCCGAGACAGGTTTGGCAGAGGTCGATTTCGAGAAGTGTACTGCTTGCGGAGCGTGTGTTACGGCTTGTCCAAAGGGTATTATAGAGTTGCGTAAGCGTTGGCCAAAGGGTCGTGCAATTTATGTTTCGTGCGTCAGCCGCGATAAAGGCCCTGCGACAATAAAGGCTTGTAAGGCTGGCTGTATTGCGTGCCGTAAGTGTGAAAAGGTCTGCGAATTTGGGGCGATTACCATCGAGAATAATGTCGCTTATATCGATTATACGAAGTGCCGTTTGTGTCGCAAATGTGTAGCCGAGTGTCCTACGGGTGCTATCAAGATGATAGGTTTGGCACCTCTGCCAAAGAAGGAGACAGCACCGAAGGCAGA
This sequence comes from Alistipes sp., assembly GCA_017501025.1. GTDB lineage: Bacteria > Bacteroidota > Bacteroidia > Bacteroidales > Rikenellaceae > Alistipes. Next base: position 3,345 of record JAFVXS010000091.1, on the reverse strand, counting down.
GCCTGCAAAGAGTACGGATGCCGTGCAGCCTGCAACTACCGTAGCGAAAGCGGAGCCAAAACAAGATTAACGAAATTATAGAGAGTTATAGATATGAGGAGTTTCCCTATTGGCGGAGTTCATCCGTCGGATAATAAAGAGTGGAGTCGTGGTAGCGGTATCGAGCCTATGGAGTTGCCCGATGTAGTAAATATTCCGCTTGCACAACATATCGGAGCCCCTGCAACAGCCGTAGTAGCAAAGGGTGACAGCGTAAAGGTTGGAACTTTGATTGGCGAAGCTACGGGCTTTATGTCGGCAAATGTTCATTCGCCTATTTCTGGTACGGTAACAGCTGTCGATATGCAGTTGAATGGACAGGGTCTGCGTCAGTTGATGGTGACAATCAAACGTGAGGGCGATGAGTGGGAGCCATCGATTGACCGCTCTGCGGAGTTGGTGGCGGAGTGTACGCTCGAACCGAAAGAGATTGTCGCTCGCATTAAGGCTGCCGGTATTGTCGGTATGGGTGGTGCAACATTCCCTACACACGTCAAGTTGTCGATACCGGAGGGCAAGCACGCCGAGGTATTGATTATCAATGGTGTCGAGTGTGAGCCATATCTTACATCGGACTACCGTACGATGTTGGAGCGTGGCGAGGAGTTGGTTGCCGGTGTTCGTATTTTGATGCGTGCTATCGGTGTGCAGAAGGCGGTTATCGGCGTTGAGGCTAATAAACCCGATGCAGTAGCCAATCTCCGTAAGATTGTCGGTGCGGATAAAGCCATCGAGGTAATGTCGCTCAAAACCTGCTATCCGCAGGGTGGCGAGAAACAGTTGATAGCGGCCGTTACGGGTCGTGAGGTCCCTGCACCACCGGCACTTCCGATAGATGTAGGTGCGGTAGTCTGCAACGCTTCGACTACGGTTGCTGTTTATGAGGCTGTGCAGAAAAACAAACCTCTTATCGAGCGAGTTGTTACCGTTACGGGTCGTCAAGTGGCCGCGCCAAAAACCTGCTTACCCGCTTCGGAACACCTGTCGAGGCTCTGATTGCCAAGTGTGGCGGTCTGCCTGATGGCGATGTTCGAGTATTGAATGGCGGTCCTATGATGGGACGTGCATTGTCGAATGTGGCAATGCCTGTTATGAAGGGTTGTTCGGGTATCACAATATTGTCGGGCAGTGAGGTGCGTCGAGGCGAGGAGTCTGCTTGTATCAAGTGTGCAAAGTGTGTCGAGGCTTGTCCTATGGGCTTGGAGCCGTATCTGCTTGCGAAGATTTCGAAACGCAAGGGGTGGGAGGCTGCCGAGCAGAACGATATTGTTAGTTGCATTGAGTGTGGCTGTTGTCAATTTACCTGTCCTGCAAATATTCCGCTGCTCGACTATGTTCGTTTGGGCAAACAGAGTGTTATGGGCATAATCCGCAGCCGTAATGCCAAGAAGTAGGCGAAAATAAGAAAAATTATAAAGATATGGCAAACAGATTTTTTGTTGCACCAGCACCACATCTTCACGGCGAAATGTCCACCGTGCGATTGATGGCGGATGTGATTATTGCACTGCTGCCGGCGTTGGTGATTTCTGTAAAAGTTTTTGGCTGGGATGTGCTGGCTGTGACAGCCGTTTCGGTCGTAAGTTGCGTTGCGTTGGAGGCATTTGTGCAACATTTTATTGTTCGGGGCAAATCGACAGTCGGCAATCTTTCGGCAGCATTAACGGGACTTTTGTTGGCGATGAACCTTCCATCGAACATTCCGTTGTGGATTGTTGTTGTAGGTGCTGTTTTTGCTATCTGTGTAGCGAAGATGCCTTTTGGCGGGTTGGGCAAAAACCCATTCAACCCGGCATTGGCTGCCCGAGTATTCCTGCTTATAGCCTATCCACAGCAGATGACATCGTTTGTTGCTCCATCGGTTGAGGGTGCGGCGGATGCTGCGTCGGGTGCAACACCGCTTGCAGCTTTGAAGGCGGGAATGTTGTCGGCTTGTGATGCAGACTATGGAGCAATGTTTACGGGAGCTACTGCCGGCTCGTTGGGTGAGGTTTCGGCTTTGGCTCTCTTGTTGGGCTTCGCTTATCTGCTGATGCGTCGAGTTATCTCGTGGCATATTCCAGTGTCGATTTTGGCAACTATGGCAATATTTGCTACAATCTATGCAGGTGTCCGCTTCGAGGATTCGATGATGCACCTCTATCTGCCTGCGTTCCATCTGTTGTCGGGTGGTGCAATGCTCGGTGCTATATATATGGCTACCGACTATGTTACCTCGCCAATGACAAAGAAGGGTATGCTTATTTATGGTGTAGGTATCGGTGTATTGACTATGTGCATCCGTTTGTGGGGTGCCTATCCGGAGGGTATGTCGTTTGCTATTCTGATTATGAACAGCGTAACACCTCTCTTAAACAAGTATGTTAAACCACGCCGTTTCGGCAGCAGATAGGAGGTGTCTATGAAGAGTACATTGACAAATATGTTATTGGTATTGTTTACCATTACGCTGCTCTCGTCGGCAATGGTTGGCGGAGTGTATATGCTTACCGAAAAACCTATTGCAGAGGCTCGTGAAGCTGCAAAGCAGGCATCGTTAGCGGCAGTTTTGCCTGCATACGACCGTGCGGAGAGTTGGCAGATGGATGCTCACGGTGTGCAACTTACCGTCAATAAGGCATTCAGTGGCGATGAGGTTGTAGGTTATGCAATCGAGACACTCTCGTCGAAGGGTTATAGCGGTGAGGTAAAACTTATGGTGGGCTTTGATACTGCCGGCAAGATATTGAATATCAGCGTTCTGCAACAGAAGGAGACACCGGGCTTGGGTGCAAATATGCAACGTGAGGATAACTCGTTGTTGCGTAGCTTTCGCTCGAAGCAGGCATCCGATATAAAGATGGCTGTTCGCAAGGATGGTGGTGATGTCGATGCTTTGACTGCGGCTACCATATCGTCGCGTGCATACACCGAGGCGGTAGCGTTGGCATACGAGGTTTATAAGGTTGCATCGGGAGAGTCGTCCGTGGTGGGCGATGTCGCTACGGGTGCATCACAACAAGCAAACGGAACAAAGGAGGGACGACAAAATGGAAAACAGCGTTAAAATGGAGCAGACAAAACGCGGATGGGGCGAACGCCTGTCTAATGTTCTCCGCGGCGTAATAAAGGATAACCCTACATTTGTGCTTATATTGGGTATGTGTCCTACGTTGGGTACAACCACAAGTGCAATCAATGGTATGGGTATGGGTTTGGCGACAATGGCGGTATTGATTATGTCGAACATTGTGATATCGCTGATTAAGAATTTTATTCCCGACAAGGTGCGTATTCCTGCATTTATTGTAGTAATCGCATCGTTTG
>JAFVXS010000090.1 GCA_017501025.1 Alistipes sp. | reverse complement strand
CATAGGCAATTTTATCAAAGAGGAGCTTCATCGCCAGCAAAAGAGTCCCGGTTGGTTGGCTGATGCCATAAACTGCGAGCGACCAAATATATACAATATTTTCAACCGCCAAAGTATGGATAGCGAACTCATTGCCCGCATATCCATCGCATTGAATATCAATATATTTGCCATTTTAGCCGATTCGATAGCCGACGAGATGTCCCATATCGGCTCGTGTGAGTAAGCCTATGCTACTCCGCTGCCAAAAATCGCTCGTCGAAATTGACAAAATAGACCCGATCCGTTGCTCGTGTAATTGCCGTATAGAGCCAACGCATCATATCCCGCGACATAGGCTCATCGCCAAATAAAAAGCGATCTATAAATACCGCTCGCCACTGTCCGCCCTGGGCTTTATGACAGGTCACCGCATAGGAGAACTTTACCTGCAAAGCGTTATAATAGGGATTTTCGCGAATCTCCTGAAAACGTTTGCGACGACTACGAATATCCGTATAATCCTTCTCAACTTCGTAGAATAGACGCTGGCTCTCTTCGTAGGTCAGCGATGGCGACTCCGATGCGATGGTATCCAACAGCACCTTACACTCAATCTCCGTATCGTCGTAGTCGCCGAATTGAAGCAGTGCAGTAGCAAAACGAAATCCGTAAAAATCCTCAAATCGACGAATACGTTTCAAGCGAGCAATATCGCCATTGGCAATAAAACTCATCGGGCAATCTTCGATACGCTCCGTATAGTGATAGTTATTCTTTACGACCATCAACATATCGCCACTCTCAATCTCCTCTTCGGCAAACAATATATTGCGTCGTATGCCCTCGTTATAGCGATTGGCTCTCTTATTTGAGCGAGTAATAACTATGGTTTCGTCCTGACCAAATTTATCGTAACAATCTTGCAACGCCTCCAATAGTTCGCCTCCCTGAATGGAGAAAACATCGTCAAACGATAGGTCCAGACGAGGTATCTCGTTCAAACCGCTCTCCAACATACAACGCACAAGTGTTGCATTGAAGAGTATGCCCGATGTCTGCTCCTGACGTACCACCTCATCCATTGAGTGATACTCCACCGTTCCATAAGCCGACATCTCGGCAGGCGACAAAGCAGGGCTGTAATCATCCCCGACAGGTGGCAACTGTGCAGCATCTCCGACAAGCAACAGACGACAACGCCTTCCGCTCTGTACATACTGCACCAAATCATCCAACAGCGAGCCACTGCCAAAAAGCTGTTTATCATCGGACGAGTGCATCGACAACATCGACGCCTCATCAACTATAAAGAGTGCATCCTGCTCACGATTGATATTCAGCGAAAATTTCGACTCATAAGCAGCATTGGTCTGTTCGCGATATATACGCTTGTGAATTGTCAGGGCCTTCTCGCCCGAATATTGCGACAGCACTTTCGCCGCACGGCCGGTAGGAGCCAACAAAACCGTACGCTGTCCCAGCGACTTCAAAGCCGCCACAACTGCTGCTATAAGCGTGGTTTTTCCGGTTCCGGCATATCCGTTAAGCACAAAAAATTTCGAATAATCATCGTCTGCAAGGTAGTCAGAGAGTGCTTCGATAATTTTTTTTTGGCTATTAGTTGGTTTAACCGAGATTTTTGCGTAAATTTGGGTCGCAATAACGGAGTTATTCATTTGCTTCGTTGTTAATTACGGTACAAACTTAATAATAAAATAACAAAATGGGAAAGAAATTACTTCAATTAGTTCTCGCGTTGGTAGTTGTTGCACTTGGTTACTACATCTACTATCTGATTGCAACCCCAATCCAATTCGAGCGTGACCAAAAAGTTCGTGAAGCAGCCGTTATCGAGCGAATCAAAGACATTCGTACGGCAGAGCGTCAGTTCAAGAGCAAGTATCAGCACTTCACCGCAGACTTCGACTCGTTGATCAACTTCGTATTGAACGAGACAATGGAGGGTGAGCGTAAGATTGTAGATGAGGATGACTCTGTTGCAATGGCTCGTTTGAAGAAATTGCGTAAAAAGAACGTAGAGAAGTTTACCTACTCGGTTAAGGACTCGATGTTTAAGCACCTCACACCAGAGGCTGTCAAGAATCTTCGTTATATTCCTTTCACAGGTAACAAGACCGAGTTCAAACTCGCTGCCGGTATTTTGACTACCGAGTCGAAGATTGTGATTCCTACCGTAGAGTGCCGTGCACCTTATATCGCATTCCTCGATACAGTTGCTTATCGTCAGGAGGTTGTGAATCTCGTGGACAACTGCATCAACGTCTTCAACAAGTACCCGGGCATCAAGTTCGGTTCGATGGAGAGCGGTAACAATGAGGCAGGTAACTGGGAGTAATCCATCCGCAAAAAGAGAAATGGTGTCCATCCGTCTTGTTTCGGGTGGACACTCTTTTTCGGCAACAACCTTACAGGAGGCTGCCTGTAATGGTGCTGCCGTACGCGTCGTAATCGACACGCCTCGTGTAACCCTCGTGCCGGCCGAGCTATTCGACAAAGAGCGAGCAGCCGATTATCTATCCATAAATGGTCTTACACCGCAGAGTAACGAAGTGGTTGTTTGGAGCTGTATCGATGCCGATATTATTGCCGTTATTGCCATAAGTCGCAAAGCCAAAGAGAGTATCGAAAGCCACATCAAAGGCTCTATCGAGTGGTACACGCCACTGCTGAATACCACACACAGCGATGAAGAGTGTTGCTGCATCGAGATATCATCCTCGGCCTGCTATATCCGCATCTACAACAAGAACGGACTATTGTTGGCAGAGCCATTGAACATCTCGAACGAGGAGGAGTTGCTATACTATGCAACCCAAATTTTCGATATTGAACAGATAGCAGCGACTACACCTATATATATCAGTGGCGACAGCAGCCGTGCAAAAATTCTTAAACGATACTTCAAAAGAGTGATATGCGAATAATCAGCGGAAAATATCGAGGTCGTCTAATCAACCCGCCTCGTAATCTTCGAGCTCGTCCGACAACCGATTTTGCAAAGGAGAATCTCTTCAATGTACTTACAAATCTGGTCGATTTTGAGGATTGCGATGTATTGGATCTCTTCGGAGGCACCGGCTCGATAACCTATGAATTTCTATCGCGAGGAGCAAATAGTGTAACGTGTGTGGAGATTAACGCTGTACACCACCGTTTTATATCGCAAACAATTCGCGATTTGGGTGCAACGAATGGCTATGCGGTAAAAGCAAACGCCTTTCTCTATCTGCGTAGTTGTCCGAAGCAGTTTGACCTGATTTTCTCGGATGCACCATACGATTTAGAGGGCTTGGAAGGTATTGTAGAGTTGGTTTTGGGCGGTAACGTCCTAAAAGAAGATGGAATATTTATATTTGAGCACTCCGATAAATACGACTTCTCAAACAACCCATATTTTTGGCAATTAAGGAGTTACGGAAGTGTCCAATTTTCGTTCTTCAAAAAGTAACATTTTTTTTGCAAAAAAGTGCCCGAAAAGTTTGCAGAATGGAAAATTTGCTATATATTTGCATTCGCAATCAGCAATGGTGCGTTAGTTCAGCTGGTTAGAATACGTGCCTGTCACGCACGGGGTCAGGGGTTCGAGTCCCCTACGCACCGCAAAACGACGACTTACAGAGATGTAGGTCGTCGCTTTTTTTGAGTACCGCAGAGGCGGTAGGTAGTCGGGTTATTGGAGCTTGTTGTAGGGTCTGTTGGTCGATGCTATACCCCCAATCATAAATTTATCTGCTCCAACTATCGCTACCGCCACATATTGTCCCCAATACATTCGCCAACATTCCTATAAATACCAAAATTCCGAACATAGACTCTCCTCCTTGTTTTAATGGTTTATACCGCAAAAGTATAGAGTACATTTGACAACTTCTGTCAAAGCAGTATTATTTGACTAAAAATAGTAGAACAAAATCGAGGAAATAAAACCGTTTCTTTTATTGTGAAACCAAAATAAGTTTT
>JAFVXS010000089.1 GCA_017501025.1 Alistipes sp. | reverse complement strand
CCGCCATTGCATCCTCCAACGGAGCCTCCCAATGACCGAAGTTCGGTACGCGGTACTTAACCACCATAGCCGTAATTCCGCAATCGGCCAAATAGCGGGCATAGCCAAACGATAGATTTACGGTCTGGTAGCCACCACCCGGGAAGATGGCGATACTATGACCCGTAGCCTTGTCGGCAGCAGCCTTGAACAGATAGAAGTCTGTCGAAGAGGTGCGTGCCAAACGGTGATTTTTGACGATAACCTCATCTTTGGTCTCGCCCGTAGAGTGAGGAGCCGAAGTGTTATCCCACAGCGTGATGGTCTCGTCGGCACCACTTACCTCCTGCGGAAATGTAATCCTCTTTTGTGCTGTGGCAGTCAGACAGAGTGTTGCCGCTGCTGCCAAAATCAAAAGTCTCTTCATAAATTTTGCTATTTTTTGTTGTTTTGAATCACTAACCAATCCCACATCGCAGCCTTGATCTCCTTGTCGTAGCGATAGTCGTCGTGACCTGCCCAACCGTGTTTACCCGTAGGGAAGATACGCAACGACGACTCGATACCGTAGCGTTTCAGTGCCTTGTAGTAGAGCGTAACCTGATGTGGTGCTACACGACCATCGTCATCGGCATAGAGCAGCAGTGTCGGAGGGGTATTCTCATCGACACGGTTGTGTATCGAGTGGTGCTCGACCTCCGTTGCGGTGCGGTCATTGCCCAGCAGACGACTGTAACTGTTCGGCTTGCCGTAAATCATATTGCCCGTAATGACAGGATAGATAAGTATGGCGTGTTGCGGACGCTCCTCAACAGGGAGTGTTGTCGAAATCCATCCCGCAAGATGGCCACCTGCCGAAGCACCGACAATACCCACCTTCGCAGGGTCTATGCCCAACTTTTTGCCGTTTGCACGCATATAACGCAGAGCCTCGCGAACATCCTCGTAAGGTACCTCCTCGTAGCCGTTGTTCGGAAGGCGATACTTCACAACAATAGCCGTAACGCCAACACTCTGCAAGTAGCGGGCAACCGAGAAGCCATCCCACTGAACGCAAACCTTGCCATAGCCGCCACCCGGAACGACAATCATACCCTGACCCATAGCCTTGCCACGTGCAGGATAGACAAACATCTCCATCTCGGTAGTGTTAAAGACATTCATCTTCTCGTCGATACGCTCCTTCTCGGTGATATAGTTCGAATGAGGTGCCGTCTTGTTGTTCCAATGCACAATAACCTTGTCGGCTCCGTGCTCGACCTTCGCAAGCGAACGCTGTGCCGATGTGCCAAAGATGGCCGTAAGAGCTATGAAGAGTGTTAAAATCGGTTTCATAACGTTACTTTACAATGTTGATAATCTTGCCCTTGACGATGATAATCTTCTTCGGAGCAGCACCCTCCAACCAGCGTTGAGCCTCCTCCTTGGTAACGATATCGCGTTCGATATCGGCAGCCTCCATCGAGAGAGGATACTCCTGCTTGAAACGCAACTTGCCGTTAATCATCACCGGATACTCAAACGAGTTCTCGACCAGATATGCCTCGTTGCAGTGAGGATACTCCGCATCGCAAATCGTACCCTCGTTGCCCAATTGATGCCACAACTCCTCGCAGATATGTGGTGCAAATGGCGACAACAACACCGCAAGCGGCTCGATAATCGAACGTTTGTGGCACTCGCCCAACTCATTGACGCAAATCATAAAGGCGGCAACCGACGTATTGAACGAGAAGTTTTCGATATCCTCACGAACTTTGCGGATGGTCTTATGCAGTGTCTTCAACTCCTTTGGTGTAGGCTCCTCATCGGTCACACACCACTCGCCCGTACGAGAGTAGAACAATCGCCAGAAACGACGCAGGAACTTATGCACACCGTCGATACCGTTTGTATCCCACGGTTTGGACTGCTCCAACGGACCGAGGAACATCTCGTACATACGCAGCGTATCGGCTCCGTACTGCTCGACAATATGGTCGGGATTTACAACGTTGAACATCGACTTCGACATCTTCTCGACAGCCCAACCACATACATACTGACCATCTTCGAGGACAAACTCGGCATCGGCAAACT
>JAFVXS010000088.1 GCA_017501025.1 Alistipes sp. | reverse complement strand
TGCGCACTTATAACCTTTGCAACATACTTCATTTCACCTGTACCTCTGATGCACTCCGGCGAGGTAATACCCGTCTACAAGAGCCGTCAGTTGGTAGAGTTTGTCGTAGTCTTGAAGTCGTGCTTTATGTTGGCGGTGGTAATTCTCTATTCGAGAATATATACCCTTATTTATCGTGAGCAGCAGATATCGCTCGAAAACGAGATGCTCCGCAACGAAAACCTCACCACAAAATACAATATGTTGGCAAGTCAAATCAATCCGCACTTCCTCTTCAACTCACTATCCTCTCTCTCGATGTTAGTACGAGATAAAGACGAAGAGCGAGCACTGAAATACATAGACCAACTATCCTACACATTCCGCTATCTCTCGCAAAATGGTTCTAATTCGACATTTGTAGCCTTGCGTGAGGAGATTCAGTTTGCCAAGGCGTACAGCTACCTCTTCAAAATTCGCTACGCCGACAAAATTGTATTCGATTTCGACATTGAGGAGCAGTATCTCGACTACAAACTGCCACCGATATCGCTACAACCCCTTATCGGCAACGCCGTAAAGCACAACACGATAAGCAGCAAGCAACTCTTCCGTGTACGCATCTATACGAAAGATGGATACTTGGTAGTATCGAACGAGAAACGCCCTATGCTCGAACCAAATCCGGGTACCGGTGTCGGGCTATCAAACCTCAATAGTCGCTATCAGTTGTTACTGAATCAAGAGATTGAAATCATTGATAATAACAAGGAGTTTACTGTTTGTCTACCTCTCGAAAAACCTAACGAATAGAGCCCATGCGAGTTGTTATTATAGAAGATGAAACCGCTGCTGCGCAGAATCTCTCTGCCATATTGCAAAAGATTTATCCCGATATCGAAATCGTGGAGACTATCGACACCGTAGTCGATAGTGTCGAATTTTTCCGTTCGACACCTGCCATCGACCTTGTATTTATGGATATACACTTGGCAGATGGTGCATCGTTCCGCATATTTGACAATGTGACAGTCGAAACGCCAATTATCTTCACTACCGCCTACGACCAATATGCCATAGAGGCATTCAAGGTAAACAGCATTGACTATCTGCTCAAACCTATAAACGAAGCGGATATCAAGCGTGCTATCGAGAAGTGGCAACGACTCACCTCAATTGAGCGTCAGGAGTACACCTCTCGTGTTAGCAGGGTGGCACCACACTCTCAACAACCGGAACAACACATTTTTCTTGTCCATTTCCGCGATAAAATTATTCCGCTGAATAGTCAGGATATCGCTTTTCTTCACACATTCGAAGAGCGTGTGACAGCATATTGTCACAATGGCAACAAGTACCAGATAGATTTGACTCTCGAAGCCTTGCAGACGAAACTGTCGAGTAATGAATTCTTCCGTGCCAATCGCCAATTCATAATCTCTCGCAAGGCGGTCAAGGATATTTCGGTATGGTTTGGCAGTCGCCTCACCGTAAATCTCGCAATCGATACCCCCGAACGCATCATTATTCCAAAAGCGAGGGTCCATGAATTCAAGAATTGGCTTACTTCAACCGAGAATTAGGTCGATTCGCCCCTCAATTTTGGTAAATTCACGCTATTTGAGTTGAATATAATGAATTATATTCACTACCTTTGTGCGGTTTTAAGTTTAGGGATTTTCTCTGCGTAAACCACATAGAATAAAGCAAACAAAAACTACTACATAATGAAGCGTTTTATCGTTTTAATTTTCACGACAGCACTCGCTATTTCGGCATTTGCACAGACGGGCAAAGTGTCGTTTTCACTTATTGATTCGCAGACCAAGCAGGGTGTGATGGGTGCCGTAGTGGAGGTCTACCCTACCGCAAAACCGAATGACAAAAAGTA
>JAFVXS010000087.1 GCA_017501025.1 Alistipes sp. | reverse complement strand
CGGTTAATACCACCTACTCGGCAATTCGTCTGACGCACATCCCTACGGGTATCGTGGTGCAGTGTCAGGACCAGAAGTCGCAGATTAAGAATACCGAAAAGGCGTTCGAGGAGTTGCGTACCCGAATCTTCAACCTCGAATACCAGAAGTATCTCGACGAGATAGCATCGAAGCGTAAGACACTCGTTTCGACGGGTGACCGTTCGGCAAAGATTCGCACCTACAACTATCCGCAGGGACGAATTACCGACCACCGTATCAACTATACGATTTACAACCTTTCGGCATTTATGGATGGCGATATTCAGGATTGCATCGACCACCTGATTGTTGCCGAGAATGCCGAGCGTTTGAAGGAGTCGGAACTCGGTTAGCCGACTTTGGGAGTGATGTAAACTTCGGAGGATGTTTGCGATGAAGAGAGCGATTTACAGACTTTTGCTGCTTGCAATGGTTTTGATGCAGTCGGGTAGTGCGGTGGCACAGCCGAGTGCCGACCGCCATCCGCTCTACATAGTGAATGGAGAGCGATGGAGTCACGAAGCGGTCGAAGATATCCCCGAAGATAACATCTTGCGTATCGACACCCTGCCAGCCGATGAGCAGACCATAGCCCAATATGGCGATGCTGCTGCTCACGGAGTGGTGATTATCGACCTATGCTACGACGAGGAGGCTCGTTTTGGCGATGGGTCGGAGCGTTTCGACGACTATGTCGCACAGCGTGTCAAGTGGCAAGAGCACCACGGGGTACAGCGTTTTGTGGTGCGATATACGATTACGGCAGAGGGGTTGCTGCAACTCGACGAGGAGCTTCAATCGACCGACAAGCAGTTTCGACGTCGGGTATTGCAGGTCATAGAGACGGCACCTCGCTTGGAACCTGCACGCAAAGCGGGTCAGGCGGTCGATAGCCACTACCTGCTTGTGGTACAACTACCAAAGGGTAAACCGTTACCTGCCGAGCCGTATGTAATTTTGAGATAGCGAAGAGTTTTTTTTGAGCAAGGATAGCCAACCGAACAACTATGAAGGCAGCAGCAAAATATATGACACTCTCTGTGTTGCAACAAGAGGTGCAGCGTTCGATAGATGCGGCATTTCCGCTGCCTGTATGGGTTGTTGCCGAGATTTCGGAGATTAAGGTCAATGCGTCGGGACACTGCTACCTCTCGCTTATCGAGCGGGATGAGAGCGTTAATCGCACAACTCCGAAGGCGGAGGTGCGGGCAACCATCTGGCGAACACTCTTTGCCGTTGTTCGTCGCCGTTTTGAGGAGGGTGCAGGTTTGATGCTCTCGGCAGGGTTGAAAATACTGTTCCACGCTACCGTGTCGTACCATCCGCTCTATGGGTTGAGTCTTAATATCGACGATATCGACCCTGCCTACACTTTGGGCGAGGCAGAGCAGCGTCGTCAGGCTACAATCGCCCAACTCAAAGCCGATGGTGTGTGGGATATGAACCGCGAGTTGCCACTTCCGCTCCTACCGCAACGCATAGCGGTTATAACGAGTCGAACGGCAGCGGGTTGGCAGGACTTCCGTCGTGAGTTGGACGTATCGCCCTATCGGGTCGATGTTACGCTCTTTGCTGCGACTATGCAGGGCGATGGTGCCGCAGAGAGTATCTGTCAGGCGTTGGAGCAGATTTGCAACCGTAGCGACGAGTTCGATTTGATAGTTATCGTGCGAGGTGGCGGTTCGGCAACCGATTTGGGCTGTTTCGACGACTATGCGACCGCCTCGATGGTGGCACAGATGCCGTTGGCGGTTGTCAGTGGCATAGGTCACGACAAGGATACGAGCATTGTCGATATGGTCTCGGCTGTTGCATTAAAGACCCCTACGGCAGTGGCACAGTGGATTGTGGCACGTATCGCGGAGCAGGACGAGCGGCTTGCTGCGGCTCTGCGGTCGTTACTCGCAGTGCTGCAACGCACATTTAGCGACTCGGCAGTGCGTTTGGCAGAGCTTCAAGCACTTGTGGTGCAGAGCGGTCGTCGGCGATGCGATGCAGAGCGTCTGCGTTGCGACCATCTCCGCCAGCGTTTGGAGGCGGCAGTGGGCGAGCGGATAGCCTATGCACAACAGCAGTGCAAACACTATGCGGCGGTTGTTGAGGCGTTCTCTTTGGAGCGAATCCTTGCATCGGGCTTTGCCGTTGCGCGTTGCAAGACGAAGTTGTTGCGTCGAGCGGCGGATGTTGAGGTTGGCGATGTGGTCGATATATCGCTTATGGAGGGTGGTTTGCGAACGAAAGTGATAGAAAAATTTGAGAGATATGACAAAGAGCAAAAAGGTTGAATCGGTTGCGGAACTCTCGTATGCCGACTCTATGGCGGAGATTGAGAAGATTGTTGCCGAGTTGCAGCGTGAGGATTGCGATATCGATACGCTTGCCGAGCGGACACGTCGTGCGGTGACGCTTATCGAGAATTGCCGCCAACGCCTGCGTCGCAGTCAGGAGGAGGTCGAAAAACTTTTGAGCGAAGAGTAACCGACAAGAGGGGAGCAAGAGAAGAGAGGAGCAAAAGAGGAGCAAGAGAAGAAGCGAAAATAGGAGGAACGAAGCGAGAAGAAGAACGAAAAAATCTGTCCTAATTGTCCTAGTAGTCTTAATTGTCCTAGCCCTCCTAGTCGTCCTATCCGCCAAAAAAAGAAAAAAATGATTGCTTGGTTGATAAATAAGAGTCTGAACTTGGTGCCACGTCGCTTTTTGCAACGTGTGGCACACCTCGTTGTACCTGTTGTGGGGCTCTTCTATCGTGGCAGAGGTCGTATCTGCCCGATTTGCCACAACCGCTATCGCCGTTTTATGCCTTATGGCTATGGCAGTGTGCGTCACGATGCACTCTGTCCGAGTTGCCTGTCGTTGGAGCGACACCGAGCATTGTGGCTCTATCTGACGGAGCATACCCGCATCTTCGAGGAGCACCCTACGTTGCTGCACATCGCACCCGAAATATCGTTGATGCGACACTTTAAGAGGGCTTATGCCACGTGCCGAGAGCGATATATCACTGCCGATTTGGAGAGTCCGTTGGCAGAGTTGCACTTCGACGTGGAGCAGATTCCGTTGGATGCCGAGTCGGTCGATGTCATCATCTGCAACCATCTTTTGGAGCACGTTGCCGATGATAGACGGGCTATGCGGGAGTTGTACCGCATACTGCGTTCGGGTGGTTGGGCGGTAGTTATGGTGCCGCAGGACGAGAGTCGGGCTACGACCTACGAGGATGACACGATAACCGACCCGAAGGAGCGTGCGGTGCGTTTCGGACAGTACGACCACCGACGTATATATGGTCGTGACTATGCCGAGCGGTTGGCGGCGGAGGGCTTTGAGGTCGAGCAGATTGACTACCGCGAACGACTTACGGCAGAGGAGTGCCAACGCTACGGATTGAGTGGTGACAAGATATATGTTGCTCACCGCCCTGCAAACAAGAATTGATATTATGGAGAGTGAAAACAGTATATTGGGAGCCGATTTGACGGCACGTTACAGCCGTCTGATAGATTTTGTACGCGAAAACTATTCGCAGCAGACCTTGCAGAGTGTTGAGGCGGCGATATTCTACGCAGCCCGCCACACCGCCGACGAGCATCGTTACGATGGTACGCCGATGTTGGACCACGCTGTCGAGGTGGCACGCATTGCGACTATGGAGATAGGTTTGGGTCGCAACTCTACGGTGGCGGCAATTATCCACGATGCGGTACGTCTGACCGTACAGAGCAACGACGAGAAGCGATTGACAAGCCAACTGACCGAAATCGGACAACTCTTTGGTCGTGAGGTGGTCGGTATCACTATCGGTTTGGCAAATATCTCGGAGTTGAAACTCAATATGGAGCAGGAGCAGGCATCGAACTTCCGCGATATGATAGTCTCCTACTCGGAGGACCCACGTGTGATCCTTATCAAGTTGGCCGACCGTTTGGAGGTTATGCGTTCGATTGCGATGTTCCCTGCCGAGAAACAGCAACGCAAGAGTTGGGAGTCGATGAATCTCTACGCCCAACTCGCCCATAAGTTGGGACTCTACAAGATAAAGAGCGAGTTGGAGGATTTGTCGTTGGCGGTTTTGGAGCGGGACGACTACCAACATATCAGCGACAAACTGCGAGAGAGCGAGAGCCAGCGTATGGACTTTATCGCCCGCTTTATCGAGCCTATCGAGCAGCAACTCCGACAGGTCGGTATCCGCTACCACATCAAGAGTCGCACCAAGTCGATATACTCGATATGGAATAAGATGCGTAAGCAGGAGGTCGATTTCGAGGGTGTTTACGATATCTTCGCCATCCGCATCATCATCGATTGCGAGCCGTCGCTCGAAAAGATGCAGTGTTGGACGGTATATTCGATAGTGAGCGTAATTCCGACACGTATTTGTGAGTGCTTTGCTCGTTACCT
>JAFVXS010000086.1 GCA_017501025.1 Alistipes sp. | reverse complement strand
GCCTGACTATATATCGCAAAGCAACTTTAAGTTTGTATGGACACACTCGCAGGACCCGAAAGCAAATCCGGGTTCGACATTCGCCGCATCGGTAAATATCTCGACGAGTGGTTACAGCAAATATTCGGCAACTTCGCTAAACGACATCCTCTCGACACAGACCAACTCCTCGATATCCTATTCGAAGAGTTGGGCAGGTACGCCATTCTCGCTCTCGATGAATATGGCGATATCGCAAAACTCGCAGACCCGTGCAATATCGATGACATTCCCTAACATCGTATTCAACGTATCACGTGTCTATCCGTTCAAACGCAAAGAGGTTGTCGGCAAAGAGCGTTGGTACGAGAAGATATCCCTTACATATACGGGAAAACTGACAAATTCCGTAACAGCAAGCGAAAGCACACTCTTCACGAAGCAGACACTTAAAGATATGAAGAACGGTATCGAGCACTCGTTGCCTATCTCGGCATCGTTCAACTTGTTCAAGTATATCAACATTACCCCATCGTTCAACTACACCGAGCGTTGGTATTTCAAGCGTCAGATGCAGCAGTGGACTCCGGAGACAAATCAGGTCGATAAACTCGTACCCGAATATGGCTTCTACCGCATATACAATTATAGTGTACAAGTATCGGCCAACACCACAATCTACGGTATGTGGCAGTTCAAGAATAAGGAGAGCAAGGTGCAGGCAATTCGCCATACACTGACTCCTCAAATCGGAGTGTCGTATGCCCCTGATTTTGGCGACCAGAAATATGGTTTCTATCAGGTAGTGCAGTCGGACTCGCTCGGTGGTCATACCATATACTCTCCATACGCCGACAACGCCTACGGAGTACCGGGACGTAGTGCTGCGGCTTCGCTGAACTTCTCGCTCAAACAGACTCTCGAAATGAAGGTGTTGAGCAAGCGTGATACTTCGGGCGTACGCAAACTCAAACTTATCGAAGATTTGTCGATTAGCGGCTCTTATAACTTCCTTGCCGATTCGATGGGTCTGTCGAACATTTCGCTCGGTTTCAGAACGACAATTTACGGAAACTTCGGTATCAACCTGCAAGCAACGCTCGACCCTTACGAGGTTACTCCACAAGGTAAGCGATACAACAAGTTGATGATTGCACGAGGTTTGCCGGGTCGTATTGTCAGCACAGGTTGGAGTTTCGGTTACACATTCAAGTCGCGTGAAAATAAATCTACGGCTGCAATAAACGATATCAACACCATTCCGCCGGAGTATTTCAACCCATTCTCCGACCCTTACGGACTTATGGACCCAACACTGCGACGGCGGTATATGGCACAGACATATTACGACTTCTCGATACCGTGGAACCTCGGTTTCAACTACGTCATAAGTTACGGCATCTCCTATGTCGATAACGGCACTACGGGTTACAAAAAGAACGTTACGCAGACACTCGGTCTTAATGCCAGCGTCAATATTACGCCAAAGACAGGTATTGCCGTAACGAGCGGTTTCGATATTCAAAATCAGAAACTGACTACAACCTCTATCAGTATCACACGTGATTTGCACTGTTGGCAGATGTCGTTTGTGTGGATTCCGTTCGGCACACACAAGAGTTGGAGTTTCAATATCGGAGTCAAGGCTTCATCGCTTGCCGATTTGAAGTACGACAAGAGCCAAACAATGTACGACAATCTCTTCTAACAAAGGAGGTCGGCTTTCGGTACGGCTTTTGTTCAATATAGATACGGAAAATGTAAAAAATTTATATATGAAAAAGGAAAACACTAAAAATCAAGAAATTAACGACGCCAAGAATACCTCTGCAAACGAGGCAGACACTGCTCAACAGACCGCGAACACTGACAATGTGGCAGAGCCTTCTGCACCACAGAGTGACACAGTGGCAGACGAGGCAGAGTCTGCTGCAAATAGCGAGGTACAGATTGATTGGCGTGATAAGTATATTCGTCTGCAAGCCGAGTTTGACAACTTCCGCAAACGCACTCTACGTGAGAAGATGGATTTGATTCAGAGTGGTGGCAGCGATGTTTTGAAGGCGATACTTCCTATTTTGGACGATATGCAACGTGCAACCGCAGCCTCCGAAAAGAGTGACGATATCGCTTCACTCCGTGAGGGGGAACGTCTTGTAGTGCAGAAATTTATCGACGCTCTTCGTCAAAAGGGTGTGGTTGAGATTGAGGCTTTGGACAAAGATTTCGACGAAAATCTGCACGAGGCAGTTGCTCGTTTTGCAGCCGGCGAGGATAAACACGGTAAAGTAATCGACGTTGTTGAACGTGGTTATATGCTTGGCGATAAGGTGTTACGTTTTGCAAAAGTTGTAGTTGGAGAGTAGTATTATGGCAGAGAAGAGAGATTATTACGAGGTATTAGGTGTCGAGAAAAACGCCAATGCCGACGAGATAAAAAAGGCATACCGCAAGGCTGCTATCAAATATCACCCCGATAAAAATCCGGGCGATAAAGAGGCAGAGGAGCGATTCAAAGAGGCTGCCGAGGCCTACGATGTGCTATCCAACCCCGATAAGAGAGCCCGCTACGACCAATTCGGTCACGCAGGTATGAACGGTGGTGCAGCAGGTGGCGGTTTCGGAGGTGGCTTCGGAGGTTTCTCAATGGAGGATATCTTTTCGCAGTTCGGCGATATCTTTGGCGGACGTTTTGGTGGCGGTTTTGGTGGCGGACAATCTCGTGGCAGCCAAGTAAATCGCGGTTCCGACATACGTGTTAAGATTCGTTTGACACTCGAAGAGATTGCAACCGGAACAACCAAAAAGTTGAAGGTAAACAAGAACATCACCTGCCCAAGTTGTAGTGGCAGCGGAGCCAAAGAGGGTTCGTCGCACACCACTTGTACCAACTGTAACGGCAGTGGTTACGTTGTGCAGGTGCAGAACACATTCTTCGGACGTATGCAGAGCCAAACGGTCTGCCCCGTATGCGGTGGCGAAGGCCGTGTAATCAAAGATAAGTGTAGCAAGTGTTCCGGCGAAGGCTACATCAAAGGTAGCGAAGTTGTCGAGATCAACATCCCTGCCGGTGTTGGCGAGGGTATGATGCTCACCGTTGTCGGCAAGGGTAATGCAGCCCGCCACGGTGGTATAAATGGCGACTTGTTGGTAGTATTTGAAGAGGAGCCGCATCCGGAGTTGATTCGTGACGGCAATAACCTCATCTACAACTTGTGCGTTCCTGTAACAACTGCCATTTTGGGTGGAGATGTCGAGGTGCCTACCGTAGGAGGAAAGGCAAAAATCAACATCGCACAAGGCACACACGCCGGCAAGACACTCCGTCTGCGTGGCAAAGGTCTGCCTTCGGCAAATGGTTACGGCACGGGAGATTTGCTCGTTGTGATAGATATTGCAATTCCTACATCTCTGACGAGCGAGGAGCGTAAAGCCGTCGAACAGTTGTCGAAGATGACCAACTTTGCTAAAAAAGGCAAGTGTGAGAAGCAGAATATCTTTGAAAGAATGCGTAACTTTTTCAACTAACTGAACTATGGGACTATTTACACCTCATAAGAAGCACGCCAATCCGTTTCGTTACATTCCACGCTATTACGACCCCGAAAAGGAGCGTCGTGAGCAGCGTCGTCGTGAACTTCACGGCACAAGCAGCGAACAGGAGGTAGAGGCAGGAGAGGCATATACGCCGGGACAGTATATTCGTGCCAGAAGAAAGGCTCGTTTGGAGCGTGTATCGGCTGAAAATAGTCGCAAGCAGACCGGTTTGCCAAAATTGGCTCTTGTAGCAGGTATTGCACTGTTGGTTATATTTGTATATATGTTGTATCCACGCATCGTAAGTGCATTTGTGACTGCAAACAGAGCGATGCAATCAGAGCAAAAATTGCAATCCGAGTATGAGGTAGAGGAGTTCAACCCCTACACACCTATCACCATTGTACCAAACGACTACAAAGAGGAGTAGAATATGGCCGACAGAATAAAACTGCTACCCGAAATCGTATCGAACCAAATCAAGGCAGGCGAGGTGGTCGAATACCCATCAAGTGCCGTAAAAGAGATGGTTGAGAATGCCATTGACGCCAAAGCCACAAGCGTTACGGTGAACTATGTCAATGGCGGCCGCGACCTGATACAGATTATCGATGACGGCTGCGGAATGTCGCCTACGGATGCCCGTATGGCGTTTGCCTGTCACGCCACAAGCAAGGTCTATTCGCTCGACGATATATACGCTCTGCATACGTTCGGATTTCGTGGCGAGGCGTTGGCATCGATTGCCGCCATATCGCAGGTGGAGCTTATAACCCGCCAAGCAGACGATGAAATCGGTACAAAAACCATATACAACGGTGGAGAGTTTGTTTCGCAGACTCCCGTGGCTGCACCCGTAGGCTCGCAATTTCTGGTACGCAACATCTTCTACAACACGCCCGTTCGTCGCAAATTTATCGATGGTCGTGACTCGAAGATGACAAATATGATTAAGACCGAGTTCAAACGCATAGCACTATGTCATCCGGAGGTTGCAATGACTCTGTTATCCAATTCGTTGCCTCTCTACAATCTGCAACGCTCGTCGCTAATCGAGCGAATTGTTGCCGTAACAGGGCAGGTTATGCGTCGAAATCTGGTCGAAATCAACGTTGAGACATCGATTGCCAAAGTCGAGGGTTATATTGGACTACCGTCAGCAGCAAAGGTACGTGGTGCCGACCAATATACATTTGTCAATGGTCGATATTTTCAGTCGGCATATCTCAATAAAGCGATTGTCAAGGCGTATGAAAAGTTAATTCAACCTACAATGTCGCCATCGTTCTTCATCTACCTGACAGTTGATGCAGAGCGTGTCGATGTAAATATACACGCCAAAAAGATAGAGGTTAAATTTGCCGACGATACGGCGATATGGCAAATTCTGAATGCTGCTGTCCGTGAGGCCTTGGCAAAGAGTGGCTCTATACCGATGCTCGATTTCGACAACGATACAAAAATCGATATTCCCGTAGCAAGCGGTCGCGACGCGGTACGATATGACACTCCGAGAGCGACAACCTGCGACGGCTACAATCCGTTCGAGTTGGATGACAATGGCAAATACACTCCGAAACAGACTCCTTTCAACGCGTTTGGTTCGGCAGAGTCTTTTGAGCGTAGCAGTTTTGCCGAAGATTTTGAGATTCCATCATCGAATAGTGCGTCGGAAGAGGAGTTTGGCGAAATCGAGAGTTCGCTGAACGATACAACATTTGACATCGTTGAATCGAACGACCAATCACAACAATATATGGAGTTCGACTCATCGTCCGAACAGAAAATAGACACTATCGTCCATCTTGGCAATCGCTATGCTACTGTTGCTGGTGGTGGCACTTTATCTGTTATCGACCTGACTCGGGCTCGCGAACGTATAGCCTACGACCGCTATATCGCCATAATGGAGAGTGGCTTTTCGTCGTCGCAACAGTTGCTCTTCCCCGAACGACTGACTCTATCCGAGCAGGAGTACGAACTTTTGGAGGAGGCTGTTGTCGATTTTGCGGTACTCGGTTTCGATATCGAGTTGAAGGGCAATGCCACAATCGATGTGCGAGGTATTCCGGCAAACGTCACAACCGATAGTATCGAACGTACTATCTTTGAGTTGTTGGAGACGTTGTCCGTACCCGTGTCGTCGCAACAAATACGCAAAGAGAAGATTGCCCAAACACTCGCAAAGAGTGAATCGATGCGTCGCATAACCTACACACAGAGCGATGCAGAGGCTATTGTGGCACAACTGCAATGTTCAAAAGAGCAATATTACACCCCTGCCGGCAAACGTATTTCGTTCCGCATCGGGGAGGATGAATTTGAAAAACGATTAGGAAATTAGTAATAATGAGAGGCACCATAACAACCCCACCGGTAGTAAAAAATCTGATAATCGCAAACTGCATTATCTTCTTGGCAACCTATCTCTTGCCATCCGTAAATCACTTTTTGGGCACATACGGACAGCTGTTTTGGATAGGGTCGCCACTTTTCCACATCTACCAATTTTTTACATATATGTTCCTTCACAGTGGTTGGGGACAT
>JAFVXS010000085.1 GCA_017501025.1 Alistipes sp. | reverse complement strand
GCTCGCAGAGTTGGCTCTTGTGTTCGAGGTTGCGACGCCAATCCAAATCACGCAACTCCTTATTTATCTTAACAAAGTCGTAGAAGTTCTCGACGTGCAGGTTGTATCGCTCCCACAAATCCTTGACAGCCTGCTGTGGCACAGAACCTATATCACGCCAACGTTGTTGCAACTCGCGGAAACGTGCAAAGGTGGCATTTAGAGTCTCTTCGCTCTGAATCAGCCCCTTCAACTCCTCGATAATTGCCAACTTCGCCTGCAAATTCTCCTCTTTGGTCTTATCCGAGATTGCAAGTTGCTCGTCACGACGTTCACGATATATTTTCAGCAACTCCTTCAATCGCAACTCATCGGCATCCTCGGCAACCTCCGCCTCAACGCCATCAGCCTCTGCCTTACGATAGATAGCATCGACCTCGGCACGACGCAGACGGTAGAAGGTGCTCTTTATTGCATCTACCTCGTTACGAATCTCCTGCACAGGACGTTCCGATGCAAGCAACTCCGCCAACAGAACGACCAACTCGCTCTTTGTTCGACCTTCAACCTCGACCGTCTCTATCGTAGGCTCTTCTTCGCCTGCGACAACCTCACTCTCGCCACTTTCGGTCAGAGGTTCGCTCGTCTCCTGCAACGCATCATTTACATCATCTTGTGCTTGTACGGCATCAATAGCGGCAACAGCCGCCTCATCAACATTTACTACGCCCTCCAATTCGGGGGCTTCGGTAGGATTCATAATGGTAGTCATCACTTTTAGAGTTTTTCAAAATCGTTTGAATGTAAGCAACTTACACCGACAATACAAAGATTATCCGCGAAAGAGTATGCTCACACTCTGCAATTTTTAATTAGTATCGTGCAAAGATAAAAATTTTTCGTGGATTACAACCCTTTTATAAGCCCTTTTTTGCCTCTAAATTTACCTCTCTTTACATTTTTTGCATATTTAGTAAATACTTACTATCTTTGTATGATGAAACATCTGTTTTCAACAAAACGCATTTTGGCTACACTGCTGCTCGTCCTACTGCTGACGGACGTAGCATTGGCACGCTCTTACAAGATTGACGAAGTGCCAAATGTTCAACTTACGGATAGCCGTCGTTTCACCTCAAATCCAGACAATATTCTCTCCGATAGAGCCGTAGCCGAAATCGACCGAGCGTGCGACACTCTGCGACAACGTGGATATGCACAGATTGCAGTCGTAGCCATCGAAGATATCGACAGCGGCGATGTTTTCGACTTTGCCCACACATTATTCAGCAGTTGGGGCGTTGGTGGCAGAGAGTCTAACAATGGTCTGGGTATCATTCTGGTTACCAACCAACGCGAAATACGATTTGTAACAGGCTACAATTTGGAGGGCATACTCACCGATGCACGCTGTCATCGTATTCAGCAAAACTATATGGTCGATTACCTCTCGAAGGGCGATTACGATGCAGGTATGGTCGAGGGTATCCGAGCAATAGCCGAGCTATTGGCCACAGGTGGTGAGCGGTGGGATGATGCCGAAGACGAGGAGGTTTTGAAGGCCTTTCTCGGATTTATGGCCGTTGCTGTAACGATATTGATATTGATGATAATAGCCATCTGCGTAAGCGAGTATTACAGTCGTCGTTGTCCGAAGTGTCATAAACACACACTGCAAAAACAGCCATCGCAGATGTTGTCGTCAAATCGCCAATTCGACCTCTATTTGCAAACCTTCATCTGTACCGAGTGTGGACACGTTAAGCAGACAAAGACAAAAGAGTACAAAGAGAGTGGTGGTGGAACCATATTTGTCGGTGGTGGAGGCTTCGGCGGAGGCGGAGGCTTCGGTGGAGGAAGCTGGGGCGGTGGCGGCTTTGGCGGTGGCGGAGCCGGTTCGAGATTTTAAGCAAAACGTATCAAAAGAGATAGAGTTATGAAGAAGATTTATTGGGTACTTTTAGCCGTTGTCGTTATCGTTGTCGGCTATTTTTGGACAAGTTACAACGGTTTTGTAACACTCCAACAGGGTGTTGAGAGCAAATGGTCGAATGTCGAGACGCAGTATCAGCGCCGTAGCGACCTTATTCCAAATCTCGTTGCAACCGTTAAGGGATATGCCACTCACGAGCAGGAGACTTTGGAGCAGGTTGTAGCCGCACGTTCGGCTGCCACATCAGTTACAGGCAATACGACAGAGTTTGCCGCAGCACAAGAGGGTGTAACATCGGCATTATCGCGACTTATAGCCATTGCCGAGCAGTATCCCGATTTGAAAGCAAACCAGAACTTCTTGGAGTTGCAGTCGCAGTTGGAGGGTACCGAAAACCGCATAGCAGTAGCACGTCAAGAGTACAACGAGATGGTTAAGAGATACAACATTGCCATCTCGAAGTTCCCTGCAAAGGTCGTGGCTTCGATGTTCGGATTCGAGAAGAGCGAGTTGTTCAAAGCTGCCGAGGGTAGTGCCGAGGCTCCAAAAGTAGAGTTTTAATTTAATACTCCGCTATGGCTCATCGTATTTTGATTGTCGATGACGAGGAGGATATTCGTGAGATTATCCGCTACAACCTGACAAAAGAGGGTTATGAGGTCTATGAGGCGACAAATGGCAAGGAGGCTATCTCTGTTGCCGAGCAGTCGCACCCACACCTCATACTGCTCGATATGATGATGCCCGTGATGGATGGTCACAGCACCTGTCAAGCCATCAGACAACATCCGCAATTAAGCAACGTGATGATTATCTTTCTTTCGGCTGCTGGCGATGAAGATTTACAGTTCGACTCCTACAAAGCAGGAGCCGACGACTACATCACAAAACCCGTATCGATACGCATATTGTGCAGCCGTATAAATGCCATTATGAAGCGCATTGGCAAGCCTGCTGCGGAGCTGCAATTCAATGCAGACACCCATACGGTAACTACGCCAAAAGGGACATTTACCCTACCCCGAAAGGAGTTCGAGATATTGCAGTTGCTCAAATCCGACACCTCACGCATATTTACTCGCGAAGAGATTTTTTCGCACGTATGGCGTGGAGAGGTCGTAATCGGAACTCGTACACTCGATGTTCACATTCGTCGTCTGCGTCGCAAAATCGGCAACGAATATATCGAAACATACAAGGGCGTTGGATTCAAATACAACCCTGCGGGAGCTGTGCAATAGAGCAAAAAATCAAAACAACTAAAAAATAAACAGAGTAAATTTATGAAACTTTTTATCAAAATCGTAGCGACCTTTATGGTCTGCGTTCTGCCGTTGAGTGCAGCAGCACAGATGATTACCGAGCAGAATGCTGCACCTGTAAAGAAGCAGGTAGAGCTTACGGCCGATGTCGTAGTATGCGGTGGTGGCTTGGCTGGTGTCTGTGCCGCAGTATCGGCAGCCCGTCACGGAGCGAAAGTTATCCTCGTACAGGATCGTCCCGTATTGGGTGGTAATGCATCGAGCGAGATGCGTATGGGTATTGTGGGTGCTAAAACCGATGAGTTGCAGGAGACAGGCATTTTGGAGGAGATGCAGTTGCGAAACTTCTACTACAACCCTCTGCAACGCTATACAATGTGGGACGATGCCATCTATTCGACAGTGGTTTCGGAGCCCAATATCAAGTTGTTGCTCAACACCTCGGTAAACGACGTGGTGATGAATGGCGAGCGTATTGCAGCCGTTAAGGCGTGGAACATCAACGCCTATACCGAGTACCTTATCAACGGAACAATATTTGCCGATTGCACGGGCGACGGTATTCTTCGTCTGTCGGGAGCAAAGTTCCGTCGTGGTCGTGAGTTGCCGACAGAGTTCAACGAGACCTATCTCCAAGAGGGTGGCGATAGCAAGACTATGGGTAACTCCATCCTGTTGCAACTTCGCAAAACCGATGTTGATGTTCCGTTCAAAGCACCTGAATGGGCTTACCACTTTACGGACGACGACTTTAACTACGACACTCCGAAATCGACCATTCCGGGCGTAAAGTTCAACTACAAGCGTATCTATCACCCACACGACAACAACTTCTGGTGGTGTGAGTTTGGCGGCAACTTCGACACTATTGCAAACGCCAACGATATCCAATATGAGTTGAAACGTATCGTCTATGGTATCTGGGAGTATATGAAAAATCATCCCGACGGACGTGGCAAGGGTTACGAACTCGACTGGATTGGCTCGTTGCCGGGCAAACGCGAAAGCACCCGTTTCGTAGGCCCACATATCCTCACACAGCACGACGTGTTGAGCGGAGGTCACTTCCCTGATGTTGTTGCTTATGGCGGTTGGACACTCGACGACCACCACCCTGATGCATTCCACAAGAAGGGTCGTATATCGGTTGAGTACGATGTACCACAGGGCTTCGGTATTCCGTTCGGTGTGCTCTACTCGGTAAATGTTCCAAACCTGATGTTTGCAGGTCGTGATATCTCGGCTACACATATGGGATTGTCCGCCACACGCGTTATGGCAACTTGTGCATTGCTCGGACAAGCAGCCGGTACAGGTGTCGCAGTGGCTATCGAGAAGGGCGTAATGCCTGCCGAGGTACACGCAAAGCATATCGCACAAGTTCAGACTATGTTGGAGGATGACGACTGCCTGCTGCCTTACCGCTGGCGTAAAGTTTCGGACCTCACTGCAAGTGCAACGATGAGCAAAGATATCGAGATTTTGCGTAACGGTATCGACCGCACGTGGGAGAAGAAGGATAACGGCGTATGGGTTGCTCCGGGCGAGGAGAGCATCGTCTATAAGTGGGAGAAGCCTGTTACAATCAGCGGAGCCCGTCTGATTTTCGATTCGCAGTTGAAGGTGCGTTCGAAGCGTATGCGTAAGTTGGAGGCAACCACCGAGCGAGTGAAGATGCCTGACGTAATGGCAAAGAAGTTCCGCATCGAGGCATTCGACGGCAAGGAGTGGAAGTGCGTATTCGAGGAGAAAGATAAGGACAACTATCTGCGTCTGCGTAAGGTGTCGTTCGCACCTGTAAAGGCCACTCAACTCCGCGTAGTGGTGACCGAGACTTGGGGTGCAGAAAAGGCTCATATCTTCGCTTTCGATGCCCTATAAGCCACAAAACGAAGGCTAAAATGGGTGTGTCTAACAAAGCGTTAGACACACCCATTTTGTTATAAGTTGTATAACAGAAGGTATCTTGAAAGCACGTATAACACAAAAATCGCCTTGTTAGACAGCTTCATCTATTTATAATTGCAACCACAAAGGGAGGTCTTCAACAAAAATAAGATGGAATAAGCTCCGAATACGGGGGAGAGTACACAAAAAAAGAGGAGAGATTTTAACCTCTCCCCTCTCTCTTGCTCCTCTTGGTGACTCCGCCAGGATTCAAACCTGGAACCGCCTGATCCGTAGTCAGGTACTCTATTCAGTTGAGCTACGGAGCCGAATTGCGAGTGCAAATATATGGCTAATTTCCGATTAACGCAAATATTTTCAATAAAATTTTTGATTTTTCTTAAAATCGTCCCATCAAACAGATGCTTGCGATGGCAAAATCGTAGGCTTATGGCACTACTTTATCGGGATTTTCACGAATAAACTGCTCCCAAGATTGTGAACCACGTTTGCGGGATAACTTCTCTCCGCCAAGTCCCTTTGCTCGTCGGCTACCCATCACAGCATTTAGCGGATTGGATATGGCGTAGTAGTGGCACAAAGCGACCGCCATACCATCGGTAGCATCGAGGTGTCGCGGAGGTTCGGCAATCGACAGCGTCTTCATAACTATCGCAGCCACCTGCTCCTTCGATGCAGCTCCCCTGCCCGTAATTGCCTGTTTTATACGCAGTGGAGCATACTCGGTAACTGTAAGGTTGCGACTCAATGCCGCAGCCATCGCTACACCCTGTGCTCGCCCCAATTTAAGCATACTCTGCACATTGCGGCCAAAGAATGGCGACTCCAAAGCTACTTCTCGCGGCTCGTAGTCGCGTATAAGTTCACAAATTCGCTCGAAGATATAGCGTAATTTGGCGTATGGGTCGGTAATCTTATGCAGGTCTATATCACCCAAAACCACCGTACGCAGACTTTTGCCATCGACTTCAAGCACACCGTAACCCATATAGTTGGTGCCGGGGTCTATGCCCAAAATTCGGTAAATCATCCTGCCGCAATCTGCAAAAAAGAGCAACGGCTGCACAAATGGGGTGTGGCAACCGTCGCACTATTCGTTTAATACTACTTTTTCAGCAACTCCTTCAACTTTGCCTCTACCTCTGTTTCACGGAGCGACGTGGCAATAATCTCGCCTGTCTTGCAGTCGATAAGGAAGTTCGACGGAATAGAATTAACGGCATAATCGTACGCTGCCTGTGTTTGGAAGCCTTCGATACGCGAAACGTTAATCCACTTCATCGACTGCTCCTCGATAGCCTTACGCCAAGCATCGGCCTTGCTATCGAGCGATACACCATAAATCTCGAAGCCCAACTTATGATACTTCTTATAAGCATCACGGAGATATGGCATCTCGCCCATACAAGGTCCACACCACGAAGCCCAGAAGTCGAGCAATACGTAGCGGTTTTTAGGATTCTCGATAACCGATTTGAGCGAAATGTCGTTACCCTTCACATCAGGCTGAACAGTGTCGATATAGTGAGGCAATGGCTCGCCCTCTTGTGGGGTTACACGCATCTTACGCTCGCAAGCCTCGACAGCCTCCTGAACAATCGCCAAATTACGCAGGTGTTCAGGCAGGCCATTCAGTGTTGCAAGAGCCTCTTTCTCGGGAAGCATTGGGAGCATACCCTGAATGTAGAGCGTAACACCGAAGATGTTACCCATATTCTTCTCGACCATACCCTCGTAGAATGTACGCTGCTCCTCACGCAGTGCAGGACGCTGCTCCTCGACCGACTGTGCATAACGCTGGCTGAAAAGTTTCATCTCGGTCATATACTCTGTCAAAGCATCGTTTGACTCGGTACCTGACGCCATAATTGTATCGGACTCGAAGTTGCCATTGACCTTAATTTTGCCGCTCTCGGTAAAGAGAAGTGTCATACGGGACTCCTCGCTCATAATAGCAACCAACTGCACCTCTTCGTCATCAATAGCAAACTTAAAACGTCCACCCTTAATCTCGACAGAGTCCAAAACTTCCGCTTTGCGGTCGGGAGTAACCATCTTAACCACGCCATCAGGAACGCCGAGGACATCACCCTCGATTACACAACGTGCTCTATCACAACCAACTGCAACCGCAGCAATTGCCAAAATAATAAATAACTTTTTCATTCTCTATACTTTTTTTAGTTTATTCCTCTTTTTTCAACTCGTCCAACTTACGTTCGAGTGCATCGACCTTACGCGATAGCTCCGGCAGCACCTTGAATACGGCAAACGAACGATAATATTGACGACCCTGCATAGCAGGCGAGCCGAAACGCACCTCATCGTCGGGTATATTGCGGTCAATTCCACTCTTTGAGCCAATCTTTACACGGTCGCCTATGGTGATGTGGTCGGCAATACCAACCTGTCCCGCCAAGAAGCAGTTGCTACCGATTTTTGTTGTACCTGCGATACCCGTCTGTGCCGACGAAACGGTATTTGCTCCAATCTGCACGTTGTGTCCGATTTGGATAAGGTTATCGAGCTTTACTCCTCGATGTATAATTGTCGAATCGGTCTTTGCTCGGTCGATACAGGTATTTGCACCTATCTCGACATCATCCTCGATAATAACATTACCCAACTGCGGAATCTTATCGAAACCACCCTCGGCGTTAGGAGCAAAGCCAAAGCCATCGGCACCGATAACGACCCCTGCGTGTATAATACAGCGACTACCGATGTGGCAACCCTCATAGACCTTTACGCCCGAATAGAGCGTAGTATTTTCGCCAACGGTCGAGCCATCGCCAATGTAGCAGTGTGGATATATCTTTGCACCATCGCCAACGACTGCACCATCCTCAATAACGGCAAAGTCGCCAATGTAACAATCCTTGCCAATAGTAGCCTTTGGCGATATCGAAGCACGTTCGGAGACACCCCTCTTCTGTGGTTTCATCGCATTATACATCTGCAACAACTGCAACACACACTCGCCCACATTAGCAACCTTGATAAGCGTTGCTCGAACCTCCTGTTTTGGCTCGAAATCGTTTGGCACCAGCACTACCGAACAGGCTGTGGTGTAGAGGTACTCTTCATATTTTGGGTTGGCAAGATAGGTCAAACCACCCTCCTTACCACCTTCGATGGACGACACAGTCCACACCTTTGCGGAAGCATCACCCACAACCGTACCCGAAAGCAGGCCCGCTATCATCTCCGCTGTAAATTGCATACTCATATATTCAAAAAAAATAGTTTTTACTTCAAATATTGCGAAAGGTCTATCTTCGTAGGCATATACTCCTCGACCGAGTGACCAAAAGCCAACAACTCGCGAACGGTCGATGAACTGACGTGGGCATACGCTGCATCGGTCATCAGCAAGATGGTCTGCACATCAGGTGCAAGGCGGCGATTTACCGCATCCAAATTACGTTCAAACTCAAAATCGATAGAGCTGCGTACGCCGCGTACCACTGCCGTAGCACCCACCTTGCGGGCAAAATCTACGGTAAGCGTATCGTATGTGGCAACCTCGACCCGCTCGTCATCCTTATAGAGTGTCTCGATGAGTTCTCTACGCTGTTCTATGCTCAAAAGTGCCGACTTTGCACAATTCGAGCCGATGGCAATAACAACCTTGTCGAAGAGCCGCAATGCCGACTCAACGAGTTGCTCGTGTCCACGAGTAAATGGGTCAAACGACCCCGGAAATAGTGCGATTCGCTTCATAGAGTTCAAAGATACAAATAATTTCCGAAATAACGGCACCATACCGACAAGTTTTTCGAGCAGCAAGTGCAACATCAGCGACGACGACAACGACGTTCGATTTCGATATACTCCGTATAGACTATTTTTGTATGTGGATTTTGCGACACAATCTCCTGTCGCAGAGCCTTTGTTCCGTAGCGGAAAAAGAGAAATCGTCGAGGTATGCGATGTACGGTCTGATAGAGTGTATCAACGCTCTGCACACGGCACTCTACGCTGTCTCGGCATATTTTGCCATCGATAGTCACCCACGCATCCTGCCAACGAAACAGACGCACCGTATCGCGTAGGCGAAGCGTATCACGCAACACGACCGTATCACGTAACAGGAGCGTGTCGCGAAGTGGCGTGCGGAGTGTCATCTGCATCGCTGTTGCCGAGGTAGCAGCCGCCTCAACACGACGCAACTTTATCCCCATAGCCTCGATACGGGCGACATCCTTGCGGTGCATCTCCTCGTACTCGCCACATCGCAGTCGCAACACCTGCACCGATGCAGCCGCCTTATCGGCAGCCGTGCGGTAGGTGCGAATATGCTCACGAGCCGCTACGATATTTTGTCGCAGGCGTTCGTTCTCGGAGTAGGCATAACGACCGCCGAAATATATCAGCAAGGTCGCCAAAATGGTGTAGATAAGTAGAAATTTTCTCATAGCATAATAACTTTGGTTTCGGACAAAGTTATATCATCGCCAGAGCGAAAGTTTCTATTTTTTATAGAAAGCCATCGAGTCTATACCCCTCCCGCGTCAAACAAAATCAGGGAGGTC
>JAFVXS010000084.1 GCA_017501025.1 Alistipes sp. | reverse complement strand
TAGCGCATACCACCTTCAATCCCGCACGGCAGTTTGCCGCTCCGCAGACAATCTGCAACGGAGCCTCTGCACCCACATCGACGGTGGTGATGTGGAGGTGGTCGCTATCGGGGTGCTCATCGCATGTCAGCACCTCACCGACAACCACGCCTGCCAATCCTCCGCGGATGGTCTCAATCTTCTCGAAACCCTCGACTTCAAGGCCGATATCGGTCAAAATTACGGCAATCTCCTCTGCCGTCAAGTCTGTGTTGATGTAGTTTTTAAGCCACTTGTAAGAGATATTCATATTATGATCTTTTTTGTACTTATTTTCTTTAATCTCGACAACTCGCAAAGATAATGTTTTTTAGATGATATAACAAAGTTATAAACGAAAAAGTGGCTGTCGTAACATAAATTGCAGGACAGCCACATATTCGTTGTTGCAGGTTGGGGATATCTATTTCGACCCGATGTACAGAAGTATCATGCCGAGCAGGATAAATGCGAGATCGAGAGCCTTTGCACGCAGGTTCTTTTCGCGGAACAGTATCGCCCCGCATGTGAACGACACCACCACCGAGCCACGGCGAATCATCGACACCACAGCAATCAAAGCCCCATCTTTCGAGAGCGCAGTAAGATAGGCTATGTCGGCACAAGTCAAAAACAGCGAGATGAGGGGTATCGCCCAAGACCAATGAAATGGTTTCTCGGCTCGTTTCGGCCACCATAAAACGGCCACCACAACAGCCATCATCGCACACTGATAGAACGTATACCAGCCCTGCACAAACATCGGGTCGAGCATTCGCATTATGAGCTTGTCGTAAAG
Source organism: Alistipes sp. (assembly GCA_017501025.1). Classification (GTDB taxonomy): domain Bacteria; phylum Bacteroidota; class Bacteroidia; order Bacteroidales; family Rikenellaceae; genus Alistipes. Next base: position 2,354 of record JAFVXS010000084.1, on the reverse strand, counting down.
TCCGCAACAAGCCCCGACAACCGCCGCAGCGGCAACCGACAGAATCCAAATGTTGTGACGGAAGTCAACACCCTCGCTCTTGCCGGCACGGCTCAACAGAAAGAGTGAAAGAGCGCCATCAAAACGCCTGCCCATTGCCCTCCGTTAAGCGACTCTCCAAAAATCAACACCGCACCGAGCAGAGTCAAGACGGGTCGGGTGGCATTTATCGGGCCGACGATAGTAATCGGAAGGTGTTTCATTCCATAGTACCCGAAAATCCACGAAGTCAGCACCATGGCAGACTTGATAAATACCATTGCGTGAGCACGCAAATCACCCTGCGGTATATTGAAAAAGGTGTCGCCAAACCATCCGAAGTTGCCTACGGATGAGATGATGAATGGCAAAAAGAAGAGCGATGAAAACAACGTATTCAGCAATAAAACGGGCATGACGGCATTGCCGACAAGAGCCCGTTTCTTTGCAACATCATAGAATCCCAGCAGCAGAGCCGAAAGGAATGCTAATGCTACCCACATAGTCCGTTAGAGTTCGTCGCTGTAAACTGCCGATGGAAGGTCGTGCAGGTTGTAGCGCGAAGCCATCGACATTCCGTATGCACCTGCCGACTTGATTGTAAGCAGGTCTCCTCGCTTGGTCTTGCGCAGGCTGACATTTTCGTCAAAGACGTCTGTCGATTCACAAGCAGTACCTACGACTGTATATTTGCTTCGCAACTCCTCCTGCGAGGTGATGTTTTCGATATTGTGATAAGAGCCATACATTGCCGGACGCACCAACTCTGTCATGCTCGCATCGACAATCACAAGTCGACGACCCGTAGCAGTAGTCTTATTGAATAGAACGCGCGTAATCAACTCTCCGCACTCTCCGACAATCGAACGACCAAACTCAAAATGGACCTCGCGCTCGCCCACATTAAGATATTGATTGACAATAGAGAACAACGATGCAAAGTTGGGAATTGGCTCATTCTCGGGAACGTCATAGTTGATGCCCAGTCCACCACCCACATCAACAAAATTGAGATTGAAACCCAGCGAAGTGAGGTTGGCAACAATCACATTCACCTTTTCGCACATATTCTCAAACACATGCAACTCGCGAATCTGCGAGCCGATGTGCAGGTGCAGACCGATGATGTTGATATTTTCGAGAGCCTGAATATCTGCCACATGTTCCAAAACCTCCTCGTACGATATACCGAACTTACTATCGGCCTGACCCGTATCGATGCAGTGATTGGTTTTGGGGTCAATATCGGGATTTATGCGCAGAGCCACATCTGTTTTGCGACCTGCCTCGCGTGACAACTCATCAACCAAAAACAACTCTTCGAGACTCTCACAATTGATTGCCAGAATCTGTTGTTCGATGGCATATCGCAACTCCTTATCTCGCTTTCCGACACCGGCATACACGATTCCCTTCGGGTCGAAACCCATTTCGAGAGCCTTACGCACCTCGTTGCCGCTGGCACAGTCTATGCCAAGCCCATATTCGCGAATAATCGCGAGCAGATGGTCATCGTAGTTTGCTTTGATGGCGTAATGAACCTTGTAGTTGTGCTTTGCCGACTCATAAACAACACTTTCGAGCGTGCGACGCAACAGGTCGGTATCGTAGAGATAGAATGGGGTTTCGTAGTTTTGCAGTTTCTCTGCAACGTGTCTGCTTAACATATTCTGACTAACCTAAAAAAGTGTAAATAATTGGCACAAAAGTAGCAAATCCCGACTATAATACCAAATCGAGAATCACAAAAATCGCAAGAGAGGTGCTTGCCAATCCATTCAAAGTACCAAAGGCGATACCGATATTTCGTTGCTTTGTCGGGGTAACAAGCAGATGCTCCAAGATAAGCAGAATCGCAAAGATTGCAACTCCGACCCACAAATACCAATGCCCGGGCAGATATGATGCAAACCAGAGCAGTGCAGCAACGCTTACCACATGCATCAATGCACTTATAACAAGCGATGTATGAGCCGAAAAACGCGAAGGTATCGAGTGCAGTCCCCGTTCTCGGTCGAAGGCGGCATCCTGCAATGCATAGATAATATCGAAACCTCCGCACCACGTAATCACAAGCAGCGAAAGAATACAGGGCTCAATAGCAAATTCGCCTGCAACGGCTATATATGCACCAACCGGAGCAATTCCGAGCGAGAGCCCGAGTACGAAATGTGCCAACGAGGTGAATCGCTTACAGTAGGAGTAGAACATTACAACCGCCAAAGCCACAGGCGACAACAGTGCCGTAAGGGAGTTTATGGTCGAGGCCGTAACAATAAACAACAGAGCATTTACGATTACGAAGGCCAACGCCTTTTTCGGAGATATTACGCCTG